>NZ_DAHXOI010000002.1:129599-235524 GCF_027364955.1 Ferrimicrobium sp. | reverse complement strand
GTTAAGAGAACTTGACTCAATCCTTGAGCCGTATACCACTGATCTACAAAGACGTGGTATCAGGTTGAAGACCGATCCTTACTACCGACAGTTACAGTCACGCATCACCGGCTACGTCACCAACGAGATTGGGCGACTACTCAACAGTCTTGCTGCGCGTTACGGTGAAGAGTCCGTCCACGAGCTGGTTGTAGAAAAGCTCGATTTTCGTGGTGGCGGACTATCCAAACGAATGAACCGCATACTGACGCGCACAGGAAGGGCTGTTATTAAAGCGCGACTAGCTGCGCTCACCACCAAGCATGGTATCACCGTCACTGAGGTGCCGAGTCCTTGGACAAGCTGTGAATGTTCAGGGTGCGGTTATACCAACAAGAACAACCGCAATAGTGCACGGTTCAAGTGTGGCTTTTGCGGACTAAGACTTCACGCGGACGTGAACGCTGCCCGAGTGATCCTGTCGAGACGTTCTCGACAAACCACGGATCACACTGGCCCACGCTCGCGTAAGAACACCCTCCAACTACTCGACACGAGACACCGGCAACGGTGGGGACTGCCGATAGACGGAGCGGTTCCGGGCATTGCAGGTGCCCCGGAGCAAGCCGCTTAGCGGTCTTGCGAGGCGATGGAATGGACTACCATGAAATCGCTAACTGTGACAGAGAACCATGGTCAACACCGCACCGTTTCCAAAGCCGCCGCTAGGGGTGCAAGGCGCCCGTACTCGGTTCACCCAGCAAGCACCATACCAGCCGTGGTGCACGCTCAGTACAACCATCGGCTTGTTGCGCAGTGTTCGCACTTGTCCCTGATGAGGGTAACGATCCCACCCCGGCGAGAGTAGGTGGGCGAGTGCGTGCGACAGGCGCCCTCAGCCCCGCCGCTGAGATCTTTTTGCCGTCGTGATGGGTGAACCTGTGTTAGGGCTTTACCGAACTCGGGTTCCAGTTTTGTACAACTTCAAGCTCCATCATCGGCCGTAACCGGGCGGGTAGGATTGGAGCGAGCATACCGTAGGGTTCCTCGTTGTACAGATGATGGAGGGCATGAGCATGCTTGAGGTACTCGAGATAGCGTACCTTGGGAATCACCCCAAGCCTCTGGTGGATGTAGAAGTCGTGTACGAAACTGTAGGCGACGCCGTATAGCGTGATGCCGATAGCGATTGGCAGCAAGACTGGGTGTGAGGTCGCAAACCAGAAGAGGACGATCGTAGGTAAGGCAAAACCGATCGGGAAAAGGTCATTCGCCTCGAAGGTCGTCTCGCGGGGGCGATGATGTGAGGCATGAAGCAACCAGGCCGCACCGTGCATGATCGCCCGGTGGGCGAGATAGGCGACTGGCTCCATCACGATGAAGGTAGCGATGAGAATCGCAATAAACGTCATAGGGCTCTCCTTGTGATTGCTTTAATTCTAACACCGTGCTCGCGCTAATTATTCTCCATCCTCAGCCTGGGTAGCTTTCCGGTGGCGGTGGTTGTCTCCAGCAAGGGCTTAACTGGTCACCGGGTCAGGGTGACGGTCACCGGCGGTTACCGGTGGGTTGAACGCGCAGCCAGATGCTGATGGTCAGCAGTGTCAAGGCGAAGCCGTAGGCAAAATCTTCGATCGGAATGGACAGAGGAAAGCGAATCCCGGAGAAGTCGTGGGAGTTATAGATCACAATAGGGCTCGATAGTTTGGTGAGCCAGCCATCGACGGGGATTTGGAAGAGCGCGACGATGATCCAGGCAATCCAGAAGTTCAGAGTCTTGACGGCTTTGGACTTGGTGACCGCGAGGTCGATCGCCACGACGATGATGACAGCTGTGAGTGCCTCAATCGTGTAAAGACCCATCAGGCTCCCCGCCGCCGAAGTCGTGCGATAATCTGGTGGCGATGCTGGACTGTTTCAAAGGTGAGTAGGGCGCAGATCGGAATGACGATAAAGAAGGCGATCTCCTCGATGGGCAGCACGCCGGCGATTTTGATTCCCGTGGTATAGCGACGGGCGTAGGTCCACAATCCCTGCTTGATAGAGAGGGCGTCAAAGAGCGAAAACACAACTGCAACCGGTACGACGGTGGCGAAGAGTCTGAAGGGTTGACGCCAAACGCGAGCACCAAGCACCTCTAGCGGTATGGTAACCACCAGGCAGAGTGCCATCAGGATCAGGTACTGGAGATGTGCCATCGGAACCTTAGCCTAACGCGCCTTGGTGGATTATGGCGACCGGTATGACCGTCTATCGATCTCCTTGTGCATCAGAGGGTGATGATCAGACCAGAAGGGTAAGAGGAGCAAACGCAAAGCGGATGGAATCCTGAAGCCGGGTCTGTGGTTGGCTATGAGAGACGTCTGTTGCGATAGTATTGAGGTAGTTCTTTGCAGCGTCGCAGAGCGGTTGGAGTCGGTACAGCATATGGATTTAGAGAACGTCAAGGGTCCGAGTGATCTTGCGGAGTTGAGCAACGTCGAGCTTGAAGAGCTCGCTCACCAGATTCGACAGAGGATCGTTAGCACGGTCTCGAAAAATGGAGGGCACCTTGGCTCTAACCTGGGGTCGGTTGAGATCACGCTCGCTCTCCACCGTAGTTTTGACTCCCCACGTGATGTTCTCCTCTTCGATACTGGACACCAGGCCTACCCCCACAAGCTTCTCACCGGTCGTAATGCCGACTTCGATTCGTTGCGTCAGCGAGGAGGTCTCTCTGGCTACCCGAACAGGTCAGAGTCCGAACATGATTGGATCGAGAATTCGCACGCTTCCACTGCGTTGAGCTATGCCTACGGCATGGCAGCCGCGTTTCAGTTGGCTGCCGACGATCCCTCGGCGCTGCCGCTCCGAAGGGTAGTAGCTGTCGTGGGTGATGGCGCATTGACGGGTGGGATGGCCTATGAGGCGCTCAACAATATCGGTCATCGTCGTCTTCCCATCATTATCATCTGGAACGATAATGGACGTTCCTACGCGCCGACTATTTCACGGCTCTCATCGTCGCTGACGAAACTACGGCTGAATCCGTCCTACATTCAGGCCCGAAATCGGATCAAGCAAGTCATCACCGATCTTCCAAGGGTGGGCAATCGTGCGGTGAGTTCGCTTGCGAATATGACCTCAGCACTGCGCGAGGCGATCGAGCCAAGGGTCTTCTTCGAGGCGCTCGGTGTGCGTTATACCGGTCCCATCGATGGACACGACATCTCTGAACTCGAGTATGCCCTCGCAGGAGCGAAGGAGTGGAACGGGCCGATCGTCGTCCATGTTCTCACCCAGAAGGGTAAGGGTTACGCACCTGCGGAAGAGGACGAGCTGCAGTGTTTGCATGATCTGAAGGTGCCACAGGTGTTTGCTGACATCGAAGGCGATACCCCAGCCTCCTATACCGAGGCATTCTCCAGGGAACTTGTCCAGATTGGGAAGGAGAATCCGTCTGTCGTCGTTCTCACCGCTGCCATGGGGGGACCGACCGGTCTTCTTCCGTTCGAGGAGGCGTTCCCAAATCGGTTTTTTGACGTTGGTATTGCTGAGCAACACGCGGTGACCTCGGCAGCCGGTATGGCCATGGCAGGGTTGCATCCAGTCGTCGCGATCTATTCCACGTTTATGTCGAGAGCCTTTGATCAGGTGAATCTCGATGTTGGCCTTCATGGTCTTGGCGTGACGTTCGTGATGGATCGTGCCGGAGTGACTGGTGATGATGGTCCGAGCCATCACGGTATTTTTGATCTCGTCCAGATGTTGTCGGTAGCCAACCTTAGCGTTTTTGTGCCCTCCTCGGTTGAGGAACTTCGCGTACAGTTGCGTACGGCTATTGCGCTAGAGGGCCCATCGTCGTTGCGATTTTCAAAGTCGCTCGCCCCTCGAGTGGTGCGCGGAGGTGTTGGTGAGGGTCTCCATGCCAGGGTGGTGCGCGAGGGATCCGGGACTGAGGTGATTCTTGGGATCGGCAAGATGCTGGTGCCAGCCTTGCTGGCCGCCGATCTTCTTGAGGCGGACGGCTATGACGTGGCAGTGATCGATCCCAGGGTGATTAGGCCATGTCCTGCTGAGTTGATCGAGCGGCTTGTCATTGCTCGTCGCGTCATTACCGTCGAGGATGGTCTGATCCACGGAGGCGCTGGTGAGTACATTGCGCAAGCGGTACATCGGATCAATCCCCAGGTGGAGTTCTGTAACCTTGGCATCCCGACTGAGTACCTTCCCCATGGGAATGTAGACAGGCTTCTGACGGAACTAGGCCTTGACGGCCTCGGGATCGCGGGTGCTAGTCGAGCCTTCCTTGCTCAAACAGAGGATTCTGCACGACGCGTCGAGCGCTAGTCGTTCGGGCTGGTGGTTGCAGCGCAGGGACGACTTCGACGGCGATCCGTTCGTGGACTAGCGTCCCGTCGGTGAGCCATTGCGTCGCTCCGAGAGGTCCCATGAGCACCGGCATTCTTGGATGGATCGGCGATACGATCTCATCCGCAGGTTGGGTGAGGATGACAAAGGAATCGCTCGCATCGTCGACAAGGGCAGCCCCAAGAAGCAAAGGTAGGGTCGCTCGTGCCGTGTCTCGACCACGAAAGAGCGTTGACTTTTCGTAGAAGCCATTGAGCGGCACGATGGCTCGACCCCTATGGAGCAGTCGACTGAAGGTGGGGCGCTCTCGCAGCGTCTCAGAACGGGCGTTGAGGACCATTGGTCGTCCCGTCCAGTGGAGACCGAAGCGAGCAAGAAGAACCCCACTTTGCGCAACGACGAGAGCCCTGTCGGTCGGGTGAATCGTCGGGTCGGTGCCAGTCGCTGATGGGGTGACGGTTACGCCGAGTGCAAGGAAGAGTTCCTGGTTCTGAGCTGGACCGATCTGTTGTTCAAACCGTGCACACATACCTCTACCCCTGTCGCTGCGTCTGGGTCAAGGTTAGCCTATGTTGAGGTTCGTGTGTGACCGAGGTGGCAGGGCGCCAGCTAGGCCGACGAGCGTTTCCCCCTGGGGGTCGTTTCATCTGGCGGTGGATTTCATGCGCGGTCCGGGTCGGCATGACGGTCCGCCTGGGTGCGACCACGTTCACTCAGAGTCCGAGGATGGCATGACGCTCACACGAGAGGGTGATGGTAGAGAAACACTGAGCGCTTTGGTTGCCGATTCTCTCTTGTCCCATCCTATCTTGCGCATGTACTACGGTGCAGTGGATGGAGTTCAGATTTGGGCAGGAGAGGACTAAGGGGTCATCCCAACTCGTAGACTGGGGCAACTATGAGCGTCTTCGAGGACCTGACGGTCCGCATCCAACACTACGTTTGGCAACGCAGAGTGGAGTCCTGGGAGCATGAGGCATCGCCCAACCTTGACAAAGTGATCGATGCAGTCCTTGCACAAGCTGCACCCAAGAAATGGATGCGTGTGCTTGACCTTGGTTGTGGGTCGGGGCAAGTAACCCTGCGACTCGCTCCTTCGGTGGCCGAGATTACAGGAGTCGACATCTCGGAACGGATGGTTGCACGTCTGTTGGAACGTGCGCAGGTTGAGGGGTATCACCATGTCAACGGACAGGTCTCAGCGCTTGAGCGTTTAGAGGTCCCCGCTGGCTCTCTCGATCTGATCGTGTCGAACTACGTCTTTCATCACCTCAATGATGATGGCAAAGCACGGGTCGTCCATCTCTGTTACGGTTGGCTCAAACCAGGAGGGCGCCTTGTTGTTGGCGATATGATGTTTGGAAGAGGCGGGACGACAGAGGATCGGCAGGTGATCCTTGAAAAGGTGAAACTTCTCGCTGCCAAGGGAGTTGGCGGCTACTGGCGCATTGCAAAGAATGCCCTGCGTTACTTACTGAGAGTCCAGGAGAAGCCGATCGCTAAGGATCGCTGGATACAGCTCCTGCAGGCAGCTGGATTTACCGGTGTTCACCTCGACAGCGTCGTCAGTGAAGCAGGTGTGGTTGTTGGTGATAAGCCCGGCGTGGCAGGAGACCACGTGCACCGCGACTAGGGTAGTTGCCGTAATGCGTGCAGAATAATCGAATGACAGGCCTTCGGGGCACAGGAGCTTTGGAGAGGAGGTATTGGTGCAATCTGAACCCCCAAGTACCACTCCTCATCTGTTTGCGGATCGCAGTTAGCGGACCGTTTTCTCTTCTCTTCCAAAGTCGCATCTTCCTTAGCAGAAGGAGGTCTCTGTTGTGCAAAACCTCGATCCACGTGTGGATAACGACGAGTCGGCGATTCGTGGTGGCCTTGGCAAGATTACCTTTACCGAACTTCGCTCATCACCCTCGTTCAAACGCAAGTTACTCGCCCTCCTAGCGGTCATCGGCCCCGGCATCATTGTGATGGTGGGCGATAACGATGCAGGGGGGATCACCACCTATGCTCAGGCGGGTCAAGCCTATGGCTACTCGCTGCTATGGCTCATGCCGGTGCTTGTCATTGTCCTTGCCGTCTCCCAGGAGATGGTGGTCCGGTTGGGGGCAGTGACCGGTGTAGGGCATGGAAAGCTCCTCAAGGAGCGCTTTGGTAGGTTCTGGGCCGCGTTTTCCGTGGTTGATCTATTCGTCCTGAACCTGTTAACGCTCATTACTGAGTTCATCGGCGTCCGCTATGCGCTTGGGTATTTTGGAGTCCCTCCTGCGATCGCCGTGACACTGATGGGCATCGTGTTGGTGGCTGCGGTGGCAAGTGGGCGATTCGAACGCTGGGAGCGTTTTATGCTCATTCTCGTCCTCGTGAGCCTTCTCGTGGTGCCGTTAGTGCTGCTCACACCTTGGCACGCGGGAGGTATTGCAACCGGCATGCTGATCCCCGGTGTCAAGGGCGGGATTACCTCGACGGCGACGATCTTCATTATCGGTATTGTGGGGACCACCATCGCCCCTTGGCAGCTGTTCTTCCAGCAGTCGAACGTGGTCGACAAGAGGATCACCCCCCGCTGGATCAAATACGAACGCGCGGATACCTTCCTTGGCTCCATCGTCACGAACGTGGCAGGCGCCTTGGTGATGGTGGCGGCGGCGGCGGTGTTCGTCGGCTTTAAGGTGGGAGCCTTCCAGAATGCGGGAGTCCTTGCTGAGGGGTTCGCCAAGCATGCTGGCTCCATCGCCGGTGTGATCTTTGCGATCATCTTGCTCGAGGCCTCGCTGATCGGGGCCGCAACAGTGACACTCTCGACCTCGTATGCACTCGGCGACCTCTTTGGGGTTGACCAGTCGCTCAATACTCCAGTGCGAGAAGCCAAGGGCTTCTATGCCTCCTACGTGATACTCGTCGCCATCTCGGCCGGTGTGGTACTGATTCCTTCGCTGCCACTGAGCCTGGTCAACCTCGCCGTACAGGTGTTGGCAGGCGTACTGTTGCCGAGTGCGTTGCTCTTTCTCCTTCTGCTCTGTAATGACAAGGGAATCATGGGACCTTGGATCAACCCTCCGTGGTTGAACGTCTTGGCGACCTTTATCGTCTCGCTGCTCTTGCAGTTGTCGCTGATTCTGACCATTGTCACCGTGTTCCCTACCATATCGGTTACGGGGCTGCTTGTGGGAACCTTTATCCCTGTCGTCGCCGTGACGGTTGGGGTGGCCTACTACCAGTTCAAGGTGCGTGAACGAGAAGAGATCGACAAGGCGGCCCGTCTGAGTTGGTCGATGCCTGCAGCTGCCTTGTTGCACCGTCCAGTTCAGTCACGAGGTCGGAGTCTCATTCTTCTCTTTGTTCGGGTGTATCTCATTATCGCTGTCGTGCTGATGGTCGTCAGTTTTTTCCGTCTCGGATCCTGATTGCCTCTGGGCGCTCATGCTGAAGGGGCGCTCGCACTCGTGGGTTACCAGACGATGGTCATGCCGCGATAACGCAGCTGGAGTCGTGCGTGGCCCTCGATCCGGGTAGTACTCTCGCCGTTGATGACGGGAGTCGCTACTCGCTCAGCGCCTCTTGTCGCCGTCGCCAGGCCGGTGCGATAGTTCGTGGGAGGACGTCGTCGACGGTCACCGATCCGAGTAACAGCCCACTGTCATCAACCACCGCCAACGCAGCGAGATTGTAGTCGGCCATCAGCACGGCTACTTCGCTGAGATCCGAGTCGGGTCGCACAACCGGAGGATCTGCTTCGGCGTGCTGGGCGAGGGTATCCTCTGGATTTGCACTGATGAGGGCGGAGATCGGAATCTGGCCAAAGAGACAGCCGGAGTCGTCGGTGAGAAAGATTGACCACAAGTTGTGGGGGAGTGATTCCCGACTCCTGAGGTCGTCACAGGCATGGGCGATGGTGGCACCAGGGTTGAGTGTGATAACGTCGGTGGTCATCAGGCCACCGGCGGACTCTGGATGGTAGTTGAGTAGGCGATTGATCGACTCGCGAGCGGGTTCGGGCACCGCGGCTAGCACGCCTTCGCGTCGTTCCTGGTCGAGACTTAAGAGGAGGTCGACCGCGTCGTCAGGCTCCATCTCGCTGAGCAACTCGCCAACCTCAGCATCCGTCCGATGGCGAATGGCGTCGCGTTGCCTTGCAGGGGCGAGCTCCTCGACTACATCGGCCTCGAACTCAGGATCTGCCTGCAGCGCACCGAGAATCTCTTGACCCTCAACCTCGGACGCTTCCTCAAGGAGGTCTGCGAGCTGGGCGGGGTGGAGCTTACGGATGCTACGTAGTTCAAGACGTTTGCGTGCGCTTGGGACATGACCAACGAGCGGCACGAGGTCAAGCCAGTCGACAAGAGAGTGATCCCTGGCGGATCGCTTCGCCTTGAGCCACCGACTCCGGTGCGCCGTTGCCACATCGATAGAGATCGCTCGCCAAAAGGCCCCCTGGCGGCCGAATCCGACATCCTTTGCCGTGACTAAGCGCGGACGGAGCTTGGATTTCGCCCAGATGAGGTGATGGTTGAGCAGATCGCGCTCGATCAGGATCTCCTGTGGGCGCCGCTCGAACGGAGAGAACTCGGCGAGGGCCTGATTGGTCGAGATCGACTCGTCGGAGAGGTGCTCAAGTTTGTCGCTGGAGATGAAGATGGAGGCGTCGTTGACCGAGACGAGAAATCCAGTGAGGACCGGGTATCTTGACTCTTCAAGCCGTAGGACCGCGTCCTCAACCTTGCCAATCTCTGATCCCTGCACAAAGACGGGATTGCGGACAACCTCGGTAAACCATAGGAGTTGTTCCATTAGATGGTTAAGTGTAGCACCTAGGACCGTAGTTAGGGCAGATTCCTTGACCGGCTGACGAGGCTACCGTCCGGTAAGCTGTGGTTCATGAGATGGTGGGACCCACAACGACTGCTGGGTGCGCCGTTCTTATCTGTTGCGGGTGAGGATGGTGGACGACTGCTTTGGCATCGACCAGCTGGCAAGGGGATGGGAGGTTGACCACCCAACAGCGGATAACGCAATGCGAGCGACCCTACAAATGCCTAGCGAACCAATACCCACCGAGTGGTCATCGCCACCTTGATGCATCAGATGCCTGGTCGACGACGAGAGGCCAAACCTCTGGCTTGATCGCACCCCGAGCGATAGCCCATTGGTGCGCGATGCCTCTCGCCAGCCAGGACGCTCGCAAGAACCAGCTGACCGAGGAGGGACCCGTTAGCGTTGGCATCTCGATCGTCAAATACCTCTTTGCCCCACCGGTTCGTGGCGACCGCCTGGATCGAGGGTGGGATCACCCCCAAAGGGACAGTGTTGCGTGTATCGGTAGGTGCACCCTCGAAGTTGCGCCATCTGCGATACGCAAGCAGGTGGGGTTTGTTCGGGCGGATCCAAGGAGTCGCTACGGAGGCGGCGACGCGCGTGGAGAGTCGACGCTAGAGGTGCCCCAAGGGCCATTGATGCCATCGACAAAGCCCGTTGTTGGCGGTGTGGCGGTAGCTGGCATGCTCCCTACCCATCAGGCCACTGAGAATAGCAAGCGAGTGGTCTTGGCCAGAAAAACCGGGAACAAGGAAGTTCCACCTCCTTTGGGGGCGTGCTCTCTTGCACAACGGAGTAGCGAGAGACGTGTACAAGCGCTGTGCCAGCGTTGGGGGTCTGTTGCTCAAGGTGGCTGGGCGTGCGGGGTTGATGGAGTGGCGCTTGTCGCCCATGGATAACACGTTACGAATCGCCGTTACCCTCTATCGAGGGAATCCCCATTCTGGCGGACAAGGCGTCTATACAGCCTTCCTTACCAGGGAGCTTGCTGCTCTAGGTCATCACGTCGAGGTCTTTTCGGGCCCTCCGTATCCTGAGCTCGATGCGCGAGTCGTGTTGCGTAAGGTGCCTGGTCTTGATCTGCTACGCGAACCGGACCCCTTTCGTATTCCAAGACCCTCTGAATATCGCAGCGTCGAAGACCTGCTAGAGGTGGGGCTGATGAGCATCGGGGCCTTTCCCGATCCAAAGGGTTTCGGGTGGCGCTTGTGGCACCACTTTGACGAGCTACGTCGTGATTTTGATGTGATCCACGATAACCAATCGCTCAACTGGACACTTGCGAAGTTGGCTCGATCGGGCACGCCAGTGCTCGCATCGATTCACCACCCTATCAGTGTCGACCGTCGGCTCGCCCTCGCAGCGGCTTCATCGATGAAGGCACGGGTGGGACTCCGTCGTTTCTACAGTTTTATCCCCATGCAGGTAGCGGTGGCACGAGAGCTGCCGCGCATTCTGACGGTTTCGACCTCATCGGCTGGTGATCTGGCGCGGGAACTGGGAATCGACCGGCGTCGGATCGCGATCGTCCCGATTGGGGTTGACACCGACCTTTACGCCCCCCAACCCGATGTCCATCGGGAGCGGGGGCTGGTCTGCACTACGGCAAGCGCGGACGTCCCTCTCAAGGGGCTGCGGTATCTGATCGAGGCGATCAGTCTCCTGCAAGATACCAGGCTGATCATCATGGGGCCGCATCAGAATTCGACGGAACTGCCCCTGTTGATCGCTCGCTTCGGGCTCCAAGACAGAGTCACGGTGACGGGAGTCCTTTCACGCGAGGAGATGGTCAAGATTTACGCCCGAGCAAGTGTGGCAGTGGTCCCATCACTCTATGAGGGTTTCTCGTTGCCCGCAGTCGAGGCGATGTCCTGTGCAGTCCCGTTAGTCGCTTCACGCGGTGGTGCGCTGCCTGAGGTTGTCGGGGATGCGGGAGCGATGACAACGCCGGGTTCAGCACGTTCGCTTGCCGAGGCGATCGAGTCGGTGCTTGCCTCCGGCGCGGTTGCGTTGGAACGCGGTTTCTACGCCAGAGAGCGAGCCATCGCGAGATTTTCGTGGCGTAGCACGGCTACGGCTACGGTTGGTTACTATCGAGAGCTCTTGAGGTCAAGAGCTTGATTAGTTTTCGCTGGGAGGCGCTCGGCGATGTCCAGGGCACCAAGGTTCTTGACCTCGGTGCTGGAACTGGTCGGCATCTGCGAGCATTGGACGCTCGTGGGGCGTGGGTTGTGGCGGGAGATCTCCGGCCGGAGGTCCATGCGGCATCGGGCGGAGTGGTCCAACTCGATGCGCATCACCTCCCCTTCCGTGATGCTAGCTTTGACCTTGTGGTGGTATCGGAGGTGCTTGAGCACGTTCCAGCGCCTCTTCTCGTTCTCCGCGAGTGTGCACGAATCGTCGGTCCAGGTGGACGGGTCATCGTTTCGGTACCACGCTGTGGCCCCGAGGTGATCAATTGGCTGATCTCACTTGAGTATCACCGCGTCCCTGGTGGCCACATCCACATCTTTACGCGGCACGAGCTGCGAGAGCTCAGCCGCAGGGCGGGAATGACGGTGGAGAGGATGCACCATAGCCATGGACTGCACAGCCCGTATTGGTGGCTTAAGTCCTATGTTGGCGTTGCGCACTCTGGCACGGTCTGGGTTGTGCAACGTTATGAGCGATCGCTGGTACGGGAACTCATGGGCCAATCTCCGTTCTTGACCCGGATGGAGCGTGCGATGAACCCAGTGCTCGGCAAAAGTATCGTGCTGTACCTGAGAGTCGATGACCGATGATCGAGTTCGAGATGACATTGGATGCTATCTGCGCGCTGCAGGACCACCGCGGGATGATTCCATGGGCCGCTGGTCACCATGCGGACCCGTGGAACCACACCGAAGCGGTTATCGCGTTGGCACTTGGTGGTCGGTACCATGCTGCCCGCCGTGGTCTTGGTTGGCTGACGCGCGTGGTCAATCGGGATGGGTCATACTGCCAGTTCTTTACGACGTCAGCCGTGCTTGAGCCACGTATTGATCTCAATAATTGTCTTTATCCAGCGGTTGGAGCCCTCGCATATCTGGTGAGTTCCCGGGATGTCGCTAGCGTCCGTGACTTTGCGATCTCTTTTGATGTGACGGTCGATTTTGTGCTGCGACGACAGCGCAGCGATGGTTCGTTTCCCTGGGCGCTTGCACCGGACCGGACACCACTTGCGGGCTCCTTGCTTGCTGGTTCGTCGGCGATGGTGCTCTCGTTTGAAGCGATTGAGGCGCTTGATACGCTGCTCGGCAGGAATCGCCCACACGTCAAGGAGGCGAGCGCTGCACTCGGCGCCTATATCAGCGACCCTACGAGTCGTTTTCTCGCAAAGGATGCTTGGGCTATGGACGGGTACTATCCGATCCTCGCTGGCGTCCTCGATGACGCTGATGCGAGGCACCGTATGCAGGAGTTCTTGGAGCGACATTATATTTTGGGAGCTGGTGTGCAGGCCATCGCAGGCAGTTCTTGGGTCACCACTGCGGAGACGGCAGAGGCGGCAATGGCCATGATTCGCCTGGGGGATCTGCATCAAGCACGACAGATGCTCGATGATGTTGAGGCCCTACGACGTAGCGATGGCGGTTATCTGACGGGTTGGGTATGGCCCGATCGGGTGAGTTTCCCAGCGGGTGAGGAGAGTGCCTATTCAGCGGCCGCGGTCATCATCGCCCGGTACCTCTTAGGGCTCGGGAGACCTCTAGGGTTGGTCGAGGGCATCTTAGCGCGCGAATGAGGGTGCTGTGGTGCGTCGTAACGCGACGAGAGGTCCACTGCGTTCCGCGAGCGTAAAGCCCGAGTGGAGCGCAGCGGTCATCACCTCAAAGGGTGGGCGACCTCCAAGGCTTGGATCTTCAAAGACGTCGTCGACCACGAGGGTTCCGTCGTCGGCGAGCAGTTCAATGGCACAGAGATAATCGGTCCATGCGGAGAGCGCATCGTGGCCGCCATCGATCATGATCATCGAGAATCCGGGGCGTAGCAGATGCGCGAGCACCTGGCTTGTGGTGACCATGACCGTTACCGAGTCACGTAGCCCAGCGAGTTCGAGTGTGTCCATGAGGACGGTGAGTGAGTCGAGACGTCCATGGACGCTGTCGATGATTGCGGGATCGAAGTAGGGGAACGGGGGCTGCATTTCGATCGATCCTAGATGGCGATCAACGGTAATGAAGTGGCGATGGTGACGTTGCGCGATCGTCCCAATGACTACTGTCGACCGGCCACAGTAGCTCCCAATCTCAAGGAGCGGTCCCCTGGATCTGGCGATCGCGTCTTCGGTGAAGTGGGCGAGAACTGCTAGCTGGTCTGGGGAGAAGTAACCAGGTGCGGTTGACGCAAACGCGAGCGCCAACCGTCGATCCCTATCGTGCTGGTCCAATGCGGCATCCTTATCCAAGGCAGTATCCTGGCTCGTGGGCCTGGTCGGGAACGCATGCGACTGGATCGTCCCTCAGTTGGGCGGTTCCCAACCCTGGTCCGGTCCATCGTCTCACCCATAGCGTTGTCGTGGGGGACTCCCTACGACAAAAATGAATTCAACCGACCTGCATAACGGTCGCGGAAACGCAGATTGACCCGGTAACGCTCCAGTGTTTGCGTGAGCAATCGTTCCCCTGCTGGGAGTTTATGGGTATCGAAGAACGAGAAGATCTGGGCAGAGCGTTGATAGGTGGTCGGCGAAATCAAGGTTGGAAGCGACCCAAAGGCGAGGTCATAGCTGTTTGCGGGCAGCCGCGCAAGGAGGTCATCGAAGTGCGAGAAGGCGAAGTCAAGCCCTAGCTCGGCGACCGCTTCGTTGGCGATCACTCTGTTGAGCACAAAGGCACCATCCTGTGAGCGAATCGAGGTCAAAATCATTGGCAGGAGGCGACTGATCAGCGACGGCTGTCGGAAGTCAGCCAAAGCGAGGAGGTGTCGTCGCTCGTCAAGCGGGTCAAGTGGGTTGCGATAGCGATCCAGCATAAAGGCAAACTCTGAGTCGTCGCCATGTCTGGCGACGGTGGCAAGCACGGCAGAGGCGAGATCACCGCTTGGTCCCCCAACGCCGCTCATCTCTTCGCGGAACCACTGCAGTGCTTGGGCACGGACCTCTGGATCATCGGCGATCGTGCCAAGAGCAGTGAAAGCGACCGAACGTGCGACCTTTGTCAGTGGCGTGTCCGACTCCTTGGGCTCCATGCCGAGAGCTTCGATGACCGGGGTGAAGATCGATCTGGTCAGTTGCACCAGGGTGGCTCGTTCCTCGTCCCTGGCGATACGTTGCAAAAGCCCAAGGGAGGATGAGACGACCTGGAGGACGTTGGGGTCGGTTTCGCTGATGCAATAGGTAAAGAGTTGGATAGCATCGGCGAGGCTTGCCTGGTCAGAGAGAACCATCGCCCAGGTATCTGCGATGAGGTTGAAGCGTTCAAGCATCTGCAGATCGCCGAAGTGTTCGCAGAGTTCAGGGAGTACCTGGGGGGAGTAACGCGTTCGATAGACGCCGATGCCACCGGCGTTGACGATAATCGGACCTCGGTCAGCGTTGATCACGTGGTCTTGTTGGCCGAGGACAGTTCGGTGCTCGCGGCCGTCTAACTCACGGCTCACCACGGGGATCAGCCAACTCGTTCCGATCTCGCCAATGGGATCAGTCTCCTCTCCGAGGAAACGGAAAGGGGTCTGCGAGAGTCGCACGCCACTAGGCAGTGCATCGACGCTCACGAGTGGGTGGCCGCCCTGGAGAATCCAGGTGTTCATCATCTCGGTGACTGGCTCATCACTCGCCTCTTCGAGCGCTTTCCAAAGGTCCTCTGTCTCGGCGTTCGCGTGAAGATGGCTGTTCAGGTACCGTCGCACGCCATTCTTGAAGGTCTCCTCACCGAGGTACTGCTCCATCATCTTGATGACTGAGCATCCCTTCTCGTAAGTGAGCAGATCGAACATGTTTTCCGCGTCTGACGGTGCGATCACTGGAAACTCGATCGGTCGTGTTGAAGGGAGACCGTCGATATTGAGGGCGCCAAGCCGAGCGATGCCAAAGGAGTCCCACTTGTGCCAGTCAGGGTTGAAGGCATCGGAGGCACTTGTCTCCATAAAAGTTGCAAAGGCCTCGTTGAGCCAGATTCCGTTCCACCACTTCATGGTTACTAAGTCGCCAAACCACATGTGTGCGATCTCGTGGCAGACCACATCACAGATACGCTCCAGTTCTGTCTGGCCGGCCCGGGTCTCGTCGACGAGGAGCGCAGTCTCCCTGAAGGTGACGGCGCCAAGATTCTCCATGGCGCCGAAGGCGAAATCGGGGATGGCGAGAAGATCCAGCTTTGGCGCAGGATAGGGTATCTGGAACCAATTCTCGAAGTACGCGATGGCGTGGTTGGCAACACGGATAGCAAAACTGGTGAGCGCCTCCTTGCCCGGCGTGTGAATCACTCGGATCGGCACCCCGTTTGCAACAGTCGGAGCCGTCATGCGCAGATCGCCAACGATGAAGGCGAGTAGATAGGTCGACATCACCATCGTGGTTTCGTAGAGGTGTCTCGTGAAACCCGCAGCCTCACTTGGCTTCGTTTCGTGCTCTGGATAGTTCGAGATGGCCTGCAGCGAGGTCGGTGTCTCCAGTGTGATGGTAAAGGTCGCCTTCATGTCGGGCTCATCAAAGCACGGGAAGGCCTCCCGAGCGCCAGTGGACTCGAACTGCGTGGTCGCCATGTTGTGGGTGACCCCATGCTCGTCGTTGTAGGTGGAGCGGTAGAGACCTGACAGGTCGGCGCGTAGTTTACCAGCGAACTCCAGTTGGATCTCGGCATCAACCCCAGCCGGTAATGGGGTAGCGCATTGGAGCTGGATGATCTCGTGGGCGGGATCGACCGTCACAGACACCGGCTCTCCGTTGAGGCGTGCGGCTGAGATCGTCAGGTCGAGTGCGTTCAACTCGACGGTGGCGGTCCCATCGTTGACGCGCACAGTGATGGTCTCCGCTCCAAAGAAACCCTCTTCGTCGGGGTTGATATGGAGAAAAAGGTCGTAGTGGATTGGCTCGACGGAACGGGTTAAGCGGTATGGGTTATCATCTCTCACCTCAACTACGATAGCCGAGATCCTCGCGAGGGTCGAGCCCAGCACGAGGAAACGTCGTCGATCGGCACGGTTTTTTGCGTCGCAATCATGGTGAGAGGGTGCGATCACGACGCGTACTCTTGGGCTTGCGCGCACTCCCAGGCGAGCCATTGCTCGTTGCGGGGAGTGGCTCGCCCCTGGGTGCTCCTAGGCTAGGACCCCGTGAAACCAGTTACTGTCTTGGGGTTTGGATCTGCCATCGTCGATGTCTCCACCGTTGTTGGTGAGACACAGCTCCGCCAGCTCGGGCTGACCAAGGGGTCGATGCGCCTGGCGACACAAGAGGAGCAGCAACATATCATTGCGGGCCTTCCGGGGGAGTGGGAGCGTCATGGGGGTGGTTCCGTCGCCAATACACTTGTGGGTCTCTCGCTGCTCGGTGTTCAGAGTGCGCTCTATACCGCCGTTGGCGAGGATGATGACGGCTCGCTTTTCGCGCAGGATCTCAGCGAGCTCGGCGTAGAGGTCGTTCTCTCCGAGCAGCAATACGCACAAGGAACTGGTCGTTGTGTCGTACTCGTCACAGAGGATGGGCAGCGCACGATGTTGACCTATTTAGGTGCCTCCCAGGAGTTGACGGCAGAACTCTTTCCTTTCAAGGTTGCAACGGGTACGCCGTACCTCTTCATCGAGGGGTATCTTCTTGACGTTCCTGGCCTTGGCGATCGTCTGTTTGAGGTGGCTCGAACGGCCCGCCGCTATGGCACGAAGGTTATTTTCAGTCTCTCAGACGCCAGCTTGGTCGAACGACATCGCAAAAGTCTCCAGCGGTTGCTTCCGGCGAGCATCGATTATCTTCTCGCCAACGGCGAGGAGGCGAGTGCCTTCAGTCAACGGAGCGACCTTGACCAGATTGTGGAGGTGCTATCCGGTATGCGGTTCTCCGGTGCAATTACCCTTGGTGATCACGGGGCCGTCTATTTCGGTTCAGATGCCTATGAGTACCTTGAGGTACCCGACTATGCTTTGGCGGTCGATACGACTGGCGCAGGCGACATGTTCGCTGCCGGCTTTATCGCCGGACTTGTTCACGAGTTGTGTCCACTCGACGTCTTGCGACTGGGACAATCGTTGGCGGCCGAGGTGATCGCCCATCCAGGGGCACGCCCACTCGTGGACCTTGGTGACTGGCTGAGCGAACATGAGCCAGATCTGGCCAATACCTGAGCAGGAAGTCCTCCTGCGGTTGCACTAGCGAGCGGTATTCGATGCGGTTCGGCGCCCATCCAGCGTCAGGTACACGAGTGCGATGCTGATGGCGACGACTGCGGCGATCACCGGTAGGTCAGCGATCGGTAGCGTCTGGTCGAGGATTGCGAAGGTGATGGCGGCTCCGACACTTCCTACGGAGTAACTGGCATAGACCATCGAAAAAGCGGCACCATGGAGATGCGTCGCAAACTGATGCGTCGCTGCGTAGCTGCGGAGACCGTTGATTGGAGCGATAAAGCCGCCAAAGACGAAGAGAAGCCCCCCAAGGAAAAGTTCGCGGTGGTCGCCGAGGGTACTCGCGATGAGACATCCCGATAATCCGATGAGGAGCAGGGCTATTCTTCGCAGCGGCCGGATGCCGATTGAACGCGTCCCAAGGTGGGCATAGAGGGTGCCCCCAAGGATGGATCCGACCGAAAGCAAGGCCATGGAGATTGCCCCAAAGGGTGGGTGGCGGATGAGATCCGTACTGATGGGGACGATTGAAACGACCACCATTCCCTCGACCATTCCCTCGGCTGCACTGAGGATCCAGAGCCACGAACGAAGGCTGAGATGTGGTGCTCCTGTCGGTGTGGTCACTGCGCGAGGGCTCTTTCCAACAAGCAATGGAGTGGCGATGGCGAGGATGGCAGGCGTGATGAGCAGGCCATGCGAGCCTAGGAGGACCACCTGCAGCGAGACCAGTAGCGGGGCAAGGAGGTAGGCGAACTCGAGCGCAACCGCATCCCAGGAGAGGTACCGTTGGAGCGATTGGGACTGAAGCCGAAGCGTCAACATCTCACGCAGTTGGCCACTGCCGAGGGCCGTGAGAGCGCCGGACAACAACGCCCCGGGGAGGCTCACCCACAGCAGTGGACGGATGCGACTGGCGAGAACCAACGCGATATCGGCCAGCGCGAGGAGTGTGAGGGTCGATCGGGTTCTGAGTCGACCGACCCTCACGCCAAGGGGTGTAGCGACGATTCCGACGACGGAGAGCTCCCCCACCCCAAGCGCGCCAACCACGAGTGAGGCGAAACGAAAATTTGCTCCTGATCCGATGGCGTACTCGATGACGAGGGGGAGCAGCGCAACGGGCAGGCGGAAGCTGCTCGCAGGCAGGAGCCAACGGAGGTAGGTGGATCGATCACTTGGGACGCTCATGATGGCTGATCGTTTCGTTTTTTCATCAAGTCTGGGCTAGTTTGGTAGGGGGTTTCTGCTGTGCCGGTGGGAATGCCTGTAAGTTTACGCCGCGATTTTGTCGCGACCGGTTCCTAAAGGACGTGGTGGATGTCGCTCGGGTTGGAACAGTGTGGGTTAATCGGGGATCTTCACACCGGAGCAGTCGTCTCGAATGAGGGGGCGGTGGAGTGGCTTTGCGTGCCGCGCTTTGACTCTGATGCGTGTTTTGCACGCCTGCTTGGCGATGACAGTAACGGCTTTTTCCAGATAGCGCCTGATGCGCCGGCATTTCGTTCGGAACAGGTGTATGAGAAGGGCTCTCTTGTGCTCTCCACCACGTTTTCCACCCAGACGGGTTCGGTTCGGCTCCTCGACTTTATGCCGATTCGCGAGGAACATGCGCGGATTGTGCGCATCGTCCAGGGTCTGACTGGCTACGTCGACATGAAGGCCACTCTCTCGTTGCGCTTTGACTATGGGGTTGCGATTCCATGGGTTCGCCATATCGAGCGGGGCCTGTCGTTCGTTCTCGGTCCCAACGCCGTGCTGTTGGAGTCAGCTGTCGAACTCGAAGGCAAGGACATGATGTCGGTTGGTCAATTCCGTGTGCGCGAAGGTCAGGAGATGGATTTCGTCCTCGTCTTTTATGGGTCGACCGAGAAGATCCCCAGGCAGGTTCGCCCACGCGAGGAGTTGACGCGAACCCGTGCGTTTTGGCGAGGTTGGATAGCGGAGGCAAAGGAGGATTATGGTCATTACGATGCCGTCGTCCGCCGTTCAATGATCACCCTCAAAGCGCTTACCTATGCTCCTACTGGTGGGATGGTGGCGGCGCTGACGACGGCACTGCCCGAACAAATCGGAGGCAGCCGCAACTGGGACTATCGCTACTGCTGGTTGAGGGATGCCACCTTTGCGCTCTACGGCTTCCTGCAACGCGGACATCCAGTCGAGGCCCGCGCCTGGCGGTCCTGGCTCTTGCGGGCGATCGCGGGTAGCGCCGACCAGCTTCAGATCATGTACGGCGTCGCCGGCGAACGAAGAATCCCAGAACTTGAGCTCGATTGGCTAAAGGGCTACCGTGATTCTCGTCCGGTACGTATCGGCAACGCGGCATCGGGGCAGTTCCAACTCGACGTCTATGGTGAGGTCGCCGATGTGCTCTATCAGATGCTGAACCACGGCATCAAGCCTGATGAGAATGCGTGGGAGATTCAACGGTACTTGACCGACCATGTGGTCTCGGTTTGGGAACAGCCTGATGATGGCATCTGGGAGATTCGTGGCGACCGACAACACTTCACCTACTCAAAGATCATGGCCTGGGTAGCGATCGACCGGGGCATCCGAACCCTCGATCTCCTCGGCTACGATGGCCCCCGCATACTCTGGGATCGGGAACGAACCCGCCTAGCAGAGCGGATCCTCAGTGATGGCTACAGCGAGAAGCTTGGCTCCTTCGTGCAGGCGTTCGGCTCAGATCGGCTCGACGCATCGGTGTTGCTTGCGCCGATCATGGGGTTCATCGATGCGAAGGACCCACGCATGGTCTCGACGGTTGATCGGATTCAGAAAGATCTCTCCGCTGATGGTTTTATCCTCCGGTATCAACCCGATGCTGGTGTCGATGGGATCGATGAGCCAGAGGGGGTCTTCTTGCCCTGCTCGTTCTGGTTGGTGGAGAATCTGGCCATGCAGGGTAGGGTGGATGAGGCCGAGGAGATGTTGGAGAAACTGATCGGTGTCGCGAATCCTCTCGGGATCTACTCCGAGGAGTACGATCCGACGCAACGGCAGATGTTGGGCAACTTTGCCCAAGCCTTTACCCATGTGGGTCTCGTCAATGCGGTTCAGCGAGTTGTGCACGCGCGACAACATGCTCACGAGCTCAAACCATAACGGATGGCTTGGTACGGCGTTGCGCTTCGGCGTGTTCGTTCGGCGACTGCCCAGACTGTTGGGACTTCATCGATGATGTTGAGGTGTGGCGTTGAGGCGTGTTGTGTCACGATGGCCAACACCATTGAGGGTGATTGAGAGAGGAAGTGCGATGAGGAAAATACCATTCGTCCTGTTCGGAGCCACTGGCGATTTAGCAAGAAAGATGTTGTTGCCAGCCCTTATGACGGTCTTTCGTGATCACCAAGGTTATCGCCTCCAGGTAGTCGGTGTAGCCGATACCGATCATAGCGTCGAGAGTTTCCGCGAGTATATCTCGGCCCTCTTGACCGACTCGGGCCATTTCGACAAGGCCCAGATCGATGAGTTCGTTGGTGACGTGGCCTACGTCCGGGGTGACTACGGCGCGGAAGATCTCTACGAGGAGTTAGCAACGGTGATCGAGTCGGATGCGGAGCCGATCTTCTACCTTGCGATACCTCCACGTTTCTTTGAGGTCGTGGTCGATCGTCTTGAGGCAGCCGGATTTGCCGAGACAGGACGGGTGATGGTCGAGAAGCCCTTTGGTCGAGACCTCGCTGACGCTCGCCAGCTCTCGAGCGTCCTGACGAAGGCATTTAGTGAGACTCAGATCTATCGGATTGATCATTTTCTCGGTAAAGAGGCGGTCCAAAACCTGCTGGTATTTCGGTTCGCCAACTCTATCCTTGAACCGCTATGGAATCGCAACTATGTCTCGAGGATCGAACTCAACATGCTTGAGGACTTTGGGGTTGAGGGTCGAGGAGCGTTTTATGATGGCGTCGGCGTTCTGCGAGACGTCGTGCAAAACCACCTCCTCCAACTCCTCTGCCTGCTGTTAATGGAACCTCCGCTGTCGATGAGTTCTGATGCGGTTGCCTCGGAGCGGGTCAAGGTACTCTCCTCGATGGAGCCCTTCTCCTTGGCCGAGTCAGTGCTTGGACAGTATCGCGGTTACATGAACGAACCGGGTGTGACCCCTGGCTCCTCGACGCCTACCTTCGTAGCCGTTCGTGTCCGTTTGAACTCGTGGCGCTGGGCAGGCGTGCCAGTGTTTATCCGGGCTGGGAAGGCGGTCGATGAGACCAAGACGAATGCGATCATCGAGTTTCGGTCGCCGCCGACGCTGATCTTTGACTCAAATGACACCCACCACCAGCCGGAACCGAATCGTTTGATCTTTGAGTTCAAGCCCCAGGATCTGATCGATCTGCGGATGCAGGCCAAGGTGCCCGGTCCCAATCTCCGCTCCGCTCCGGTCTCCTTGGAGGTGGGTCGTGCCGGCGGTCAGGTGAAGGGAGAAGAGCCCTACGCGCAGCTGATCGACGATGTGACCCGCAACGATCAGTCGCGATTTGCATCCGAGGAGTCGGTTGAAGCGGCGTGGCGGGTAGTATCACCACTACTTGATCAGCCAGCTTCTCTCCTCTACGGCGCAGGCACCGGTGGCCCAAGGGAGGCAGACGGTCTAGTCAGCGAGTTTGGAGGTTGGTGTTAAATGGGCGAGGTTTTAGCGGTTGATCTAGGCGGAACGAATTTCCGGATGGCGCGCGTCTCGAGCGAAGGCGACATCGTCAAACGTGCGGTATTGAGCACCAAAGAGGCGACCTCCGTAGGTGAGGGACTTGGACAGCTCGTATCCCTGGTTGAGGGCGAAGAGGTTCCGACCCTCGTCTTTGGCGCACCAGGTGTGGTCGACTACTCCAAGGGTCACGTCGTCTATGCCCCGAACCTTGATCAGGAGTTTCTCAGTGAGCTGAGCGTCGCGGCGTTAGAGAAGGTGCTGAACAAGAAGGTTATCCTCGTTAACGACGCAGACATGGCGGCACTCGGAGAGTCAGAGCTCGGTGCTGGCAAGGGCGGGTCGACCGTTGTCTTTTTGACCTGCTCCACTGGGGTCGGCGCAGGAGTTGTGCATGCCGGACGTCTCCTGCGAGGACACTTCTCGACAATGGAGGCTGGTCACACCCGTCTTGGACTTGAGGCGATGGATGAGGCTGAGGCACTCGCCTCGGGTACCGCACTAGCGCGGATGGCAAAGGAGGCTGGTCTGGTGGTCGATAATCCTGGATTGGTGAAGTCAGCTGCCGCAAACGCTGGTATGGAGCGCGAGGTGCTGAGCAGGGTGACTGAGGCACTTGGCATCCTCCTCTCGAACCTTGCCTGGTTGTTGGCACCGGACAAGATCGTCGTTGGTGGGGGACTTGGTCTCTCGGATCCATTTGTTCTTGAGCTCACTCAGCAGGTTTTTGACCGAAGTGTTCCAAAGTACCTGAGAGGTTTGCGGCTGAGTCCTGCCGAGCTTGGTGATGATGCAGGTTTGCGAGGAGCGGCCTTCGTCGAGAGTGCACTCGCCACGACGTAGTGGTCTTGGGCGAGATCGCTGGGGATTCGGCTGTTCGATGCGTCCTCGCGGATTAGCCATTTCATCGTGGCCGCTGGTGTTGGTGGGCCATGACCACGCAATTACCACTCCGAAGAAAGCCCAGTCGTTGGCCGGCTGCGTGATTCGTTGCCGGTCAGGTTCGGACGTAATAGCTTGCGAGGGCGATCGGTACGGTTCGTAGCAAGGACGCGAGTTCGTTCTCTCAAGCGCAATTGCCCGATCGTGGTACTACCCGCTTGCCGCAGCGGGAATACAGAGTGTAGGCCCGGTCATGGAGAAACCGACGAGTGAGTGGCGGTGTCGAAACCGCACTACCCAACGGCGAGGTGACGCGGCCCGTCCGTTAGGACTTCGATGGCGAGCTCTGGCGAGACGATGTTGATCGGCACCCCGGTACCCATCTCAAAGCCAGCAAGCGTGGAAAGCTTCGGATAGACATGGGCGTGCCAATGGAAGTTGCCAAAAGCGCGATAGGGGGAGGAGTGAAAAACCAGATTGTAGGCGACGGGTCCAACTTTCTTGCGGATCGTCGCCAGTGAAGCGGTGATCGCTTCTCCGACGCCAAAGAGGGCGTCTGGACCCGCCAAGTGCAGGTAGGGACCGTGCTCTTTTGGGATGATAAGGAGCTCGAACGGGATCGACGACCAGTACGGTGCGATGACGGCGAGATGGTCATTGGCGAAGAGAATCCGTGAGTCGATGGACTCCTCAAGCGCAACGGTCGTACAGAGGAGACAACCGCCAACAAATCGGGTAAACCCCGCCTGTTCATCTGCGAGTTCTCGGGGAACGAAGGACATGCCGAGGAGCTGTGCATGGGGATGCGCCATGGATGCACCAGCATCACGTCCTTGGTTGACGATGGCCTGTGAGTAGCGAATCGATTTGGAGTGAGCGTGCGCCTCCGTTCGATCCCGGATGGCTGACATCACGACACGTGACTGTTCTGGATCGAAGTCACTCCACTTTGCATCGTGATTTGGCGACAGAATTAGTACTTCGTGTATCCCGGCGGCGGGTGCCTGGGTGAAGACGGGTCCGTGGCTGACACTGACCATCGGGGCATCCCCTTGAAAGGCCGGGTAGAGGTTTGGGACCACCCTGACCTGCCAGGAACCCGTGGGTCCATAGGTCTCGAGCGCGGGAGGCGTGGCCTCTTCGTTCCCCGGACAGAACGGACAGGGACGGGTCTGATCCTCTGGTGATACCTCCGAAGAGAGGGAGATTGCGGCTGGTCGGTATCGTCGCCCCTCGGCGACAACTACCCATCGACCGGTGAGGGGATCGAGTCTCAACTGATGTGCATCCACAGGCGCTCCTTTATCCACTCAAGCTAGCAGCTCGTGACCCTAGTTTCGTGAATTGTTGTGCTAGGTATAACCGAGAGTTCACTGAGATGTTCCGTCTCGGTTCGCTACACGAGCAGAGAAGCTGTCATGCTGTTGACAGCAACGCGCACGGTGCATAGGACAGAGAAGGCAGGTGTCGATCATTGTGATCTCAATCGTCCTAGCGGAGGCGTTGGCGTGTCGAGTGGGTGCGTGGTGCTAACGACAAGGGCCGATTCGAGCGAGGTGGGGAGCGGGCTGCTGTCTCGCTAGGGTAGATCCTTTGAAGAGAGGGGTGGCTCATGGTGGCGGAGGTTACGCAGCGAATCGACCAGCTCGACCAGTCAGATGTGCTTGCAGAGTTTCGAGGTCGATTCGTCTCCGACACGCCTGGCATCAATTATCTTGATGGGAACTCGCTTGGTCGTCTCAGCCACGATGCCCGAGCCTCCATACTCTCTGCTATCGACGACGAGTGGGGCCAAGAGTTGATTCGGGGTTGGGAGCACTGGACGGAACTCAGCTCCCAACTGGGTGACGTTTTGGGCTCAGAGCTGCTCGGTGCCGCACCCGGGCAAGTCGTCGTCTCTGACTCGACCTCGGTGAACCTGTACAAGACAATTCTTGCAGCCCTCTCGCTCGTTCCAAATCGTCGTGCGCTTTTGGTCGATGCTAATGACTTCCCTACGGATCGTTACATCCTTGAGGGGATCGCCGCAGCCCATGGCCTTGAACTTCGCCTGATGGCCACCGCAATGAATGATCCGATCTCGGTCGACGATTTTGCACCCTATCTCGACGATGACGTGGCGCTCGTCGTTGTGTCGCAGGTCAACTACCGTTCTGGTGCACTGAACGATCTCGCTCGCATCGCCTATACGATCCACAGCGTTGGTGGGATGTTGGTCGCCGACCTTTCTCATTCGGTCGGTGCGGTACCGATTGCTCTGGACGATGACGATGTCGATTTCGCTGTTGGCTGTACCTATAAGTATCTGAACGGAGGGCCAGGCTCACCGGCCTTTCTCTATGCGCGAGCACGTCTCCAGAGTGAGCTCACCCAGCCAATCTGGGGGTGGTTCTCTGCCCTCGATCAGTTCCAGATGGGGCCACGATACGAACCTGCCCTTGGGATAGCACGCTTTCTGGTCGGCACGCCCCCGGTGCTCCAGCTCCAGGCGCTCAAGGGTGCGCTCGGTGTGGTCTGTGATGCGGGCATCGAACGGCTTCGGAGTAAGTCCATGGCTCAAACGCAGCTGGCCATCGAGCTCTTCGATGACTATCTGGCGCCAGAAGGCTTCAGACTCGCATCGCCGCGCGAGGTCGCACAACGGGGTGGACATCTCACCTTCGAGCACCCCGATGCTCTTGCCTTCTCGCACGCTCTCTTTGTCGATCATCGAGTCTTGGTGGACTATCGCGTCCCCGATCGTATCCGTTTTGCTCCGTCTCCGCTCTATACCAGTTTCGCACAGGTCTACGAAGGCGTGATGGCGCTTCGCGAGGTGGCGACTCGATGAGTAGAGGCTGAGCTTACAGCGTAACGGTGCTGGTTGGATCCGTAGACTCAGGAGACGTGGAAGTCTATCTCGATCATGCGGCGACCTCCCCGATGTCAAAAGAAGTCGTAGCGACGTACGTCGACGCGGTGCGTGCGACTCTTGGGAATCCTGCCTCCGGGCACGCTGCTGGAGCTGCTGCGAAGCATCAGCTTGAACTCTCCCGTACGCGAGCCGCTCACGCTTTTGGCGTGGCGGCTGACGAAGTTCTCTTCACCTCTGGTGCGACAGAATCGATGAACTGGGCAGTCCGTGTAGCTGCCGAGCGACCTGGCATAATTTTTGCCACACCGATTGAACATAGCTGTGCGATGGAACCACTGAAGCGCTTGGGTGATCGGGTCGTTTGGCTCCCGATAACCCCATCAGGAATCGTCGATCTAGTACCGGCCATGGAGGCCTTGAAGGCCTCGCCAAAGACCATTAACGCCTTGATCATCATGGGAGCGAACAACGAGACGGGGGTCATTCAGCCCGTTCGTGCGTTGAGCTCACTGGTCAAGCGACTCAATCCTTCTGCGTTCGTGGCCTCTGACCTTGTCGCGCTTGCACCTTGGGGTGGGATCGCAGAGACGATAGAGTGGGTTGATTTTGGCGTGCTGAGCCCCCACAAAGTAGGCGGTCCAGTCGGGGTGGGTGTGGTGCTGCTTCGACGACGTGGGGTTGAGATCACACCGCTCTTGGTCGGGGGCGCCCAGGAGTATGACCTGCGCGCTGGAACGGTGTCGGTCCCACTTGCAGTGGCGGGCGTTCATGCGTTGCTCACCGCTGAGAGGGAGAGCGAGCGCCATCGACAGGTCTGTCGATCGCTTCAGGAGCGGCTGGAACGGGGATTAATCGCTCTCGATAAGCGAATTACCATCGTAGGCTCTGAGGAGTCCCGGGTGGGAATGACCAGTGCAGTCTTTCGTGGCCTACGCGCGGAGGACATTCTCTTTCTCTTGGACGAGCAAGGCGTCTATGCCTCCGCAGGAGCGGCGTGTGCTTCCGGAGCGATGCAGCCATCGCATGTGTTGCGCGCCCTTGGTTACGCTCGTGAAGAGGCGTTGAGCCAGGTGCGCTTCTCCTACGCGGCATCGCTCGATGCCGCCGATATCGACTATGCGCTCGATGCAGTCACTGAAGTGACAGGGAAGCTATGGCGAAGGTGAGGCATTCAAGGGTGTTCTGGTGCATCTAGCGATCAACAACCCGTTCTATGTTGTACTCCTCATCTGTCACGTTGGAATAGGACTGATTGGATTTGGCTCCAACGCGATGGCGGGATGGACTGCCCGTGACGCTGCCCACTTGGGACCTAGCGAGTCGGTACGGCGGTTTTTTGATGGGAAGATATCACTGGCGCAATGGTGCGTTATCCTCGTGCCAGTCTTTGGAATTAGCCTGCTGGTGGTCCGTGATGCCGCAGACATCAGCCAGATTTGGTTCTTGGCAGCGGTCACGATTTGGGTGATCACCCTTGGGCTCTTGACCGCGCGCGGCTGGCCGGCTCAGCGCAAGTTGGGTGCGCTCTTGGCATCGGCACCGGAGGTAGGTGCTGTAGGAGGTAGCGATGTTGAGATCCACTCACAAGGCCTCATCGTCCTACGGACCCAACAGGTTGTGGTAGTACTGTATCTCGTCGCCTTTTACCTGATGCTCTTTAAGCCTTAACGCGCTATCGTTACTGCGTGCCTGCGGCCCCTTCGTCACCTGGATCCAAAGACGTGTCGAAGTGGCAGAAGAGGAGACGCCAACGACCCGGGCCGGTAGAGACGATTCCTTCAGCACTTTTCATATGGTTGATGAGATGACCGGATCGTGGACACGCATGTTGGTCATGGCTGATGCGACCCCGCAAGTCCCACTCTGTCGAGCAGGTGCCACGCCGTCAAGGGGATACCACGCTGTCAAGGAGGTGCCACGCTGTCAAGGAGGTGCCACGCTGTCAAGACTGGTGGTCCGCTCCGACTACCCATTCGTACCTGTAGCGCAGTCGTACCTGCGGGTGAGTGTGCTTGATGCGTGAACGCAGCTATCAATTGGTCGTGGTCCTTGTTACGGCCACGCTCCTTCGTCCTACCCGAACACCAGCGATCTTGCGTTGGGCAACTAAAGAACCGATTTGGTGTCGAATTCGGGATAGGGCGAGCGAGGCTACCTCGTCTGTCAACTCTCGACGTACCCGAATATCCCTGCCTTTGGCAGGGCCAAACCTGCTCTGCGACAGGGTCGAATCATTGTGTAGGCCAGCAAGATTCTCCAGTCATCCCAGAGTGAGGCGATCAACCCGTGAACAGCGTAGGGATCTCGAGGACGTTATTAGCCTCGGCCGCAGTTTGGCTTCTTCCCATGGTTCGCCTTCTTCTTGGCCCGCAGTTTTCTCTTGACTGTTCTCTTTGACATAGGTGAGACAGGCTAGTCGGCCTCAAGGGCTGGTCTCGCCACCCTTCGGAGAAGTGGTATTGAGCGGTAGGCTTTGGGGTATGGAACGTCTCGGCCTGGTTGGCCTCGCAAACGCTGGCAAATCGACCCTCTATAACGCGCTCACGGGGTCGGCGACCTTGGTGGCGCCTCATCCCTTCTCGACCACGGAGAGCGTGGTGGGAGAGGCGGTTGTGCCTGATGAACGGCTGCACAAGCTCGCGGTGTTACATGAGTCGAAGAAACTCGTCTATGCCCATATCCAGGTCGCCGACATCGCGGGACTTGTTTCAGGGAGTTCCACCGGTGCGGGATTAGGCAATCGCTTTCTCGGCCAGATTCGTGAAGTCGACGGCATTGTCTATGTCCTACGGGCTTTTGAAGATGATCAGATACCAGGGGAGAGTGACCCGCTGTCGAGTCTGGAGACGCTCGAGCTAGAGTTGACGCTCGCCGATCTCGGGAGCATTGAGGGCACCCTCGATCGGAGAAAACGTGCCGCGCGAGCTGATAAGAGCCTCGGTGGAGAGATCGAAGCCCTAGAGGTCGCTCGTGCCGCACTGGAGGAGGGGACACCTATTTACCGAGCTGGCTTGAGTGGCGAGGTGCTCGCCATCTTGCACAACTCCTTTCTCCTGACCAATAAGCGAGTCTTGGCGGTCATCAACACCGACGAGGAGACTCCACAAGGTGATCCAGAGCTCGAAGCAAAGGTGGCGGCGCAACTCGGCGGTGATCCGGTGGTGCTTTCAGCAAGTCTCAAACTCGAATCCGAACTGGTTCGTCTCAGCCAGGAGGAGCGAGAGGAGATGTTAGAGGCACTTGGTATCGAGCGCCCGGCGCTTGATCGTATCGCCGAGGCTGCCTATCGCGCCCTCGATCGGCGTACGTTCTTCACCACTGGCGATAAGGAGTCCCACGCCTGGACCTTCCGTGCGGGTTCCAACGCGGTGGCGTGCGCTGGAGTGATTCATTCTGACCTCGCCCGTGGATTTATCCGTGCCGAGGTTATCTTCTGGGAGGATCTCTTGGCGATCGGATCGTGGTCGAAGGCGAAGGCGGCGGGCAAGCTGAGATTGGAGGGCAAGGACTATCTTGTCGCCGATGGTGATGTCCTCGAGATTCGTTTTAACGTGTAACGACCATGGCGTGGTTACTTGATTCGCGTGGTCAGGTTCTCGCCTCGCTCATGTTGGCACGATCGATGAGCTGGTCGATGCGCGCAGCAATTGACATGGCCATCGATCTCGGTGCAGGCGTTGTGCTGTGGCCAGGAGTAGGGAGGGCAACCAATGGAGTAGCACTCTTTCTCGATAAGGACTTAGTTGTTCGTCGTGTGCGTGAACTACGTGCCCTGCGCCCCTGGTTGATGGTCTCATCCCTTAGGGTTATTGTGTTGCCTCGGCATGTAGTGGCGGTTGCGACGCCAGGAATCGGGGATCGGCTGATGATCAAATCATGAGTTGTACGCTCTTTGTGGTCGGTACTCCGATCGGCAATCTCGGAGACTTCAGCCCGCGCGCTCGCGAGTGCTTGAGCACGGTCGATCTTGTGATAGCGGAGGACTCTCGCGTCCTTGGTCGACTCTGTCATCTGGTGGGGATCACCCCCCGCGAGGTCCGCAGCTATCAAGGCAGGCAGCACATCACAGAGGTGGAGTTTCTCGCCTCCCTGGAGACCGGTGATGTGGCACTCGTCTCGGATGCAGGCATGCCCGGTGTGTCGGATCCCGGAGCTGGGTTCGTGGAACTCACCCTTCGTCATGGTGGCACGGTTCGCGTGATTCCAGGAGCGTCGGTGCTCACCGCAGCATTGGCGCTTTGGCCGAGAATAGCGAGTACAGCCTGCTTCTATGGGTTTCTCCCTCGTCGTGGCGTGGAACGGTCGCAGATGGTCGCAAACGTGATGAGGGCCCACTCTGTCGGAGTCATCCTGGAATCGCCTCGACGGTTGCACGAGACATGTACGGAGCTTGCTGCGCACGATCCTTCTCGCCAGGTGCTGCTGCTTGGTGAATTAACCAAACTGCACGAATCCATGCACTGGATGACCCTCTCCGAAGCCCTGGAGTGGCTCGCGGGTACGGAGCCCAAAGGGGAATGGGCAATTGTAGTCGAAGAGGCCCCAGCAGTAGCACCATCCGCAGTCGAGGGTGATCGATTGCTGCACGCACTCGCCGCATCGACGCTGGGAACCAAGGAGGCGGCCGCAATCTATGCGCAGGTTCAAGCGGTGCCCAACCGGGATGCCTATCAACTGATGCTCTCGAGTCGATCCAATGGAACGCGGTCGAGTTAAACTAGCGTTCGACAGCAACGATGGATTGGAATTGCCAGAATGAGTCGCTTCTATATTACGACACCCATCTTCTATGTGAACGGTGATCCGCACCTGGGCACCGCCTACGCCGCGATCAATGCAGATGCCTTTGCTCGTTGGCATCGGTTGCTCGGGGACGAGGTCCTTTTCCTGACGGGAACTGATGAGCATGGGTTGAAGATTCAGCAGTCAGCCGAGGAGCACCAGATATCGCCGCAGGCCTGGGTCGACCAGACCGCTACCCGGTTCGTGGGTGCGTGGAAAGAGCTTGCGATCTCTTTCGATGATTTCATCCGGACAACACAGGATCGTCATCATCAGACCGTCCAAAAGTTCTTGACTGCTATCTACGAGAATGGTTTCATCGAGAAGGGTTACTACGTCGGTCTCTACTGCGTTGCCTGTGAGGCCTACTACGAGGAGAGCGAACTCCTTGACGGCAACCGGTGTCCCGTGCACGAGCGACCAGTCTCCGAGATGAGTGAGGAGAATTACTTCTTTAAACTCTCCGCATTTACTGATAAGTTGATTGCACTCTACGAATCGGGAAAGATTCAGGTGACACCGGAATTTCGAGTCAACGAGGTTCTTGGTTTTCTCCGACAGGGGCTCAAGGATATCTCGATTACGCGGACATCGATTACCTGGGGTGTGCAGGTACCATGGGATGATCAGCACGTGTTCTACGTTTGGTATGATGCTCTGATTAATTACCTTACTGCTATCGGCTATGGAGAAGATGACACCCGGTTCGCGGATTGGTGGCCGGCGGTTCATCACCTGTTAGGTAAGGATATCATTCGTTTTCACGCTGTCTGGTGGCCAGCGATGTGTTTGGCGGCGGGTATCGAGCCCCCATCACAGCTGCTCGTGAGTGGATGGCTCTTAGTGGATGGCGCGAAAATGTCGAAGTCAAGCCACAATCAAATCGATCCACTGAGTGTCGTCCGTGAGCTATCCTCTGATGCGCTTCGTTATTACTTACTTTCTGCTACTAGTTTCGGATCGGATGGTGACGTCTCACTCGAGCGTTTACGTGCGACCTATAACGCTGATCTTGCGAATGATCTTGGTAATCTCGTCTCACGAACGGTCGCTCTGATTGTGCAAAAATTGGGGGGCAGGACCCCACCCGTTCCAGCCTTAGATGAGAGAATTGATCGCTTACAAGCGATGTGGTTAGAAGGAGTGGCTGCGTGGAATGAGTTCCGTCCAAACGCTGCCATTGGTGCGGCTATGGAGATGGTGCGCTTCTCCAACTCGTTGCTTGAGCAGTACGAGCCGTGGCGCCAACCTGTGGACGACCCTGCAAGTGTATGGTGTCTCGGTGTGGTCAGGGAGGCGCTTCGACTCGTCACGGCGCTTCTCATGCCTGCAGTCCCGGACGCGAGCGCGGGAGTGCTCGTGCGGTTGGGGTGGCGTGAGCTAGGACCTCTCGAATGGATCACTGGCGGAGAGGTGTGCGAACTTGCGCGTGCTGAACCGTTGTTTCCGCGCTTAGTCAAAGGAGTTCGTTGATGTGGTTCGATTCACACGCCCACCCGAGTGCCCAGGGTTGGAGCGATGAACTCGATGCAATGAGGGAACAGGGAGTAGGTGGCTTCGTGGCGGTCGGCACCTCGGTCGAATCGTCCACGGAGATGGTACGGCTCTCCCGCGAACTGCGCCAAGAACACCCTGAGTTGACCATCGGGGTTGCGGTGGGGATTCACCCACACGATGCGGACTCGGCGAGCAAGGAGAGCCTCGAGACTCTCGAAGGGATGATCAAAGAGAACTCCGAGATCGTCTGTGGGGTTGGCGAGTGTGGACTCGATCTGTTCTATGAGTACTCGAATCCACAACACCAGGAAGCGGCGTTCCGGGCCCAGATCGCTCTAGCGAAACGCTTTGATCGGACACTTGTCATCCACACCCGCGATGCCTGGGAGGATACATTCCGGATCTTCGATGATGAAGGCGTTCCAGACCGCCTGATTATGCATTGCTTCGTTGGCGGCCCTCTTGAGGCGAGAAGATCGCTCGACTATGGTGCCTATCTGTCGTTCTCAGGGATTGCAACCTTCAAGAACGCCGAGGACGTCCGTCAGGCTTTTTTGGTCGCTCCTTTGGAACGGGTTTTGGTCGAGACTGATGCACCCTACTTGGCACCGGTACCCCTTCGGGGCCGGCCGAATCACATTGGCAACGTGGCGATCACCGGTTCGTTTCTTGCCGAACTTCGAGGCATCGAACCCACGAAATTCGCGGGCCGGACGTGGCAGAATACCATAGAAGTATTTCAATTACAGCACAAAGATCGATAAAATCAGCTGAGAAGTGACGTAGGAGTAACTTCTTCAGGCTAGGTTGACCAAGGCTCTTGAGCTACATGCAGATTCGCTTAGGCAAATCTGCCGTCCTATTGCCGAGTGGAAGGATTTCGCTCTGAGACTTCGCAGGAAGTTGGCTCGCGTGAGTAGGGTAGTGCCGATTGGTGTCGGTGTTGCTTCGCTTGTCGCGACCAGTTGGGCGGTTGCGACGCCGTCAGGGAGTTATTCTCTGACGAGTGATCTCACCGCTGGGCGCCAGCTAACCACTGTTCACACTTCATCGAGTGTTGGCAGCGGATCGCTCCCAGTTTTGTATTCATCGACATCTGAGGTCACACTCTTGAATGAGAATGGTCTGGCCGTTGTTGCCGGCTTGGGGTCAATTGCAGATGCTACTGCAGGAATGACGCAGCTGGTTGCACCCCTAACCCCACCTCCCGGCCCGCCGCCGATTCCCCTGCCGGTGGCGACACCACCTCCTCCACCACCTCCACCACCACCTCCTCCTCCTGAGTACAGCCAGACAGGTGTTGTTTCGTGGTATGCTTCACCCGCGGGGACTTGCGCGTCGCCCGGTTTGCCGTTTGGGACCGTTGTGACGGTGACCAATGCCAATACCGGTGCCTCAACTCAGTGCGTAGTCAACGATCGGGGTCCGTACGTGGGTGGTCGCATTCTTGATCTCTCTCCCGCCTCATTTGCGAACATTGCGCCGCTTGGCCAAGGACTCACACCGGCGGTACTACACTGGCCATAATTGACCACAGGTGTATCGAAATCTGAACTACATCGCCGGTTGTTCTCGCAAGGCTTCGAGCCTTCCCGCGCACTCGGCCAAAACTTCCTCGTCGATGCCAACATCGCTCGAAAGATAGCTCATGAGTCCTCTCGAAGGCAGCATGCTCGGGTGATTGAGGTTGGTCCTGGTGCGGGGTCGTTGACCGTCTTTCTTGCTGAGTTCTTTGAGCAAGTGGTGGCGATCGAGGCAGATCGTGCACTCACGGCCGAGTTGCAATCGACACTGTTGGAGCGGGGAATCACGAACGTTGAGGTCATCAACGGTGATATCCTGGCTTTCGACTTTGTTCATCCGGGGATCGATCTTCTCCCAACTGTCGTCGTCGGCAACCTGCCGTATAATATCGCCTCCCAAATCCTCCTTCGTGTACTCGAATGCGCATGGTATGTTGAGTCGATGGTGGTGATGGTGCAGGCCGAGATGGCCGACCGATTGTTGGCGCCCGTGGGAAGCCGCAGTTGCTCGGCATTTGGCGTTCACGTGGCACTCATGGCGAGCACCCGTGCGGTGCTCACGGTACCGCCTTCGGTCTTCGTGCCCCCACCAAAGGTGGGCTCGAAGGTGATTCGTCTCGACCGAGTGCGGGATCCTCTCTCAGTAGTCGATCCACGGCTGTATGCAACCATCGTTTGGGTTGTTCGTCTGGCCTTTGGTCATCGTCGTCAGATGTTGCGAAGAGTGTTGACCCCGGAACAGGGAGCTGTTGTTGGGGAACTAGGCATTGCGGTGACGCGCCGTCCCGAGTCCTTGCTCCTCGATGAGTGGATCGCTATCGGACGGGCCCTTGAGGAGGCTGGCCTTGGCGCTCCAGCTTGAGGCACCTGCGAAGCTGACGACTCGCTTCAAAATCGTCTCTCGCCGGGCCGATGGATACCATGAAGTGGAAGCCGATATGGTCTCGCTCTCTCTTGGGGACGGGCTCTCCATCTGCGTAACGCAAGAACCAAGCGTGGTGACGATGGTTGCCGATCCTCTCTTGGGTGGAGCCAGCCGCTACGAGGTCGGGGTTGATGGTACGAATTCTGTTGTGCGTGCCCTTGATTTCTTGGGCGTGTCGGCTCATGTCGTGGTGAACAAACGTATTCCTTACGGGGCGGGTTTGGGTGGCGGTTCCAGTGACGCGGCTGCCATACTGCGCCATTTTGGTTATCGTGGGGACCTTCGTGAGGTTGCGCGCCTCGGAGCCGATGTCCCGCCTTCCTTGGTCGGGGGACATGTGCGTGTGGGAGGGATCGGCGACCAGGTCGAAGCGCTAGAGGAGATTGAACGACATTATGTCCTCTTTCTACCCGATTTCTCGATCTCTACGGTTGCTGTCTATGGGGCCTTTGATCGAGTGGGTAGCGATGGGGGTGATAATGATCTCTTCTTGGCAGCCTGCGAAGTAGAGCCGAAACTGCGTGCGTTGGGTGAGGAGTTGCATGCGAGGTTCCTTCGACCGGTCCTGCTCGCTGGCTCAGGCTCAACGCTGTTCATGGAGGGGAGTTTTGCAGAGCTTGGTCTTGTGGCGGAGCGAGGTGATCCCGCGGCACATGCCACAATGTTGTCGAGCGCGGTGGGAGAGGTGGTAGCGATCGGATGCCACACATTGCCACGCCTTCGCCGAGCTACAACGACGTCAAAAGAATAACCCCTCTAGCATTGCTAGAGGGGTTATTAAACCGTGAATCAGTTAACGACCAGCGCGTCGCTGCCAGCGCGTCTTCTTCAACATCTTCTTGTGCTTTTTTTTGCGCATGCGCTTGCGGCGCTTCTTAATCAATGATCCCATGAGTCAGAGATGCTAGTCGCTCTGGCGTAGCCCTCTGTCTCCTGTCGCGGATTGGTCGGCATCGATTCGAGCGTATGGTAGGGTATCAGGTTGCAGTGGCGGGTAGTTCAATCGGCAGAACGCCTGACTTTGGATCAGGAGGTTCCAGGTTCGAGCCCTGGCCCGCCAGCCAGAAACCCCCAGCTCAGAGGCAGTATTGCGCAGAGCACTATACGCTCTAAAGGTTGCGTGATACGGATGTGATACGGATAGGTATCCGTGGAGCGACTGCTTGCTGGTAGTGTGATCACATGCGCGGAAGTATCACTCCCCACAAGGGCCAACCGGATACCTGGCGATTGCAGGTTTACTTAGGTCAAGATCCCGCTACTGGCAGGGAGCGGCGCAAGACTAAGGTCTTCCACGGGCCGCGTAGACAGGCGGAGAAGGCTCTCAACGAGATGGTCTCTAGCGTCGGACAGGAAGTTACCACTCCGAGTTCGGCCACAGTGGAGTACCTGTTGGAGGAGTGGCTGCGCTTTTGTAGAGGTAAAGACCTTGCGGTACGCACCTACGACGATTACCAGTGGCATGCGTACCATCGGCTCATCCCCGCCATAGGCAGTATTCCACTAAACGCTCTGACGGTCAAGGACTTAGATGACCTATATGCGGGATTGCATGCGCAGGGCTACTCCGCGTCGACCATCCGTCACGCGCATGCCGTTATTAGACTTGCGCTTGGACAGGCGATTCGGTGGGGTTGGATAGAACGCAATGTTGCACGACTGGCTACACTTCCCCGTGTAGCACCAGCCCCGGTCACGGCCCCGTCTGTTGAAGAGTTGCAGGCCATCATGGAAGAGATGGCCAAATCTAATCCCCAGTTCACAGCGATTATTGGACTCGCCGCACTTACCGGGGCTCGCCGTGGAGAGTTGCTTGGTTTGCACTGGAACGATATTGATCTCCCTCATTCCCTCCTTTGGATTCGTCGTGGCCTCAACTACACGCCAGCAACAGGGGTTGTGGTCGGACCAACGAAGACCAAGCGAGAGCGTAGAGTATTGCTCGATAGTGTTGGGAGCAGCATTGTTTTGGTTCAACAGCAGATGCTCACCGATGCTTGTACCAAGCTTATGATCAAGCGAGCTGACAACCCTTGGTTGTTTTTCGGTGATGTTGATGGGTCAAAGCCTCTGCACCCTGACAGTATCAGCGCTGCATTTCGGAGAGTTGCCAAGAAACTCGATATCGAGGGTATCCACTTTCACAGCCTTCGACACTTCACGGCCACTCAACTTATCGCTGCTGGGGTAGACATCCGCACGGTCTCCGGAAGGCTTGGACACGCCAATGCTTCGATGACATTAGGAATCTATAGTCATGTCCTCGAGGCCAAGGATCGCGAGGCGGGGGAGATCATGGGACGGCTTTTGAAGCCGTGACTCTATGGCCCCTGTGGTGATGTGGACGAGAATCAAGATTTATATATCTTCTAACAATTGTTCTCCAAGAATCGGCCTATGTATGTCTATAGGAGCGAATGTTACGCGCGAAGGATGACGTGTGACGCTGAGTTAGACGAGGTTACACCAGATGACTACAATGCCTTCAGATGCCACTAATACTTCCGAAGTCCCCCTATTACTAGACTCTCGCGGGGCCGGTGAGCTACTGGGCTTGCACTACAAGACGGTGGAACGCCTTGCCCATGCTGGGCGACTTCCTGGGGTCAAACTTGGCAAGGCATGGCGCTTCTCTCGTGATTCGTTGATCCAATTCTGTGGTAGCCAAACTGGATCCGGTGAGCTTGCTCCTTAATAAGCCAGAGTACAGATCACATCTGCGGTCTCCAGACGGCAGGTGTGATGTGGTCCTACGTTGGACAGTTAGCCGTCAAACAACGAACCCGCGTACCTGTTGGTCTTGGCGTTAGCCAAATCACTCACGTCTGTGGTATGTGAATCTCGTGGTTGCCCCACATGAGTTGGCTGGCGCCGAGCCTTTGGAATGATCCGTGCGCCTTCTGGCGTGCCTCCAAAGTGCATCAGGCGGAGATGTTCGTTCACGAACGGTACAAGCCCAGAATCGGCTAGCAGAGTCTCAGCACGAGTAGCAGCCACGTACTGGAGGGCCATCTCCTCGTGATCAGGGAGTGTATAGGCAACATTATCGCCGTGTGTTGAAACCGAGGCTTCCCAGACATTGCGAAACTCTCGAGAGAGCGTAACGGATCCCCACTGTGCCCCCTTTGCCTTGTGCGCGGTCGCAAGAACTACTTCAGCCTTCTTTGCATTGCTCTCGTTCATGTTGAGTACTCGCAATACACCGCCAACCGCTCCTCCCATGCGCTCTACAAGATTGACAAGTGGGCGATATCCAGACCCCAGCGGAGTCTCGCTGAACTCGGTGAGCTCCTCCCAGTCAGCAAAGCCGCACAACTCTCCGCTCTTGGCGAGCCTGCCCTCGAAGAGGCCAGCCAGATCGTTCAACATGTAACCGATGTCCTTGGTGCCACCTACCACATGGAACTTAACCCCAGAATCAGCTTTTACAAGGGAGAGAATCTCCATGATCAACCGCAGGTTTGAGCGGAAGAGGACCGTCGTCGTGTCTGCATACCCAACGGCCTCCCCTGGAGGTCCCATGCCGATGAGGGAGTAGCCAGCCCCCATTGCATTGAGGAAGACATTCCCTGAGTCGGCGATGTCTTGACCGAATCGGTATGATCGACAGAGCGGCAGCACTAGTGACTCATCAGGATACTTGGTCGCCAGCTCGTCGATCGCATTCATGGCCCCAGCCCATCCATAGATGTGTTGATACTTGTCGCCGACGAGCACCAGTCGTCCACCACGGCCAGCATGGGCCTCAAGGATGCGCAACATTGGTGCAGAGGCGTCCTGTGCTTCGTCGAAGAAGACGACCTCAGCATCGATAGGTTCAGGATCAAGGGATGCCAGTTTGAGATAGACGCTGTGCGAAACGGGCATCGTTGATTGTGGGTCGATCTGGCGTTCCCATAACCGCTGAGCCTCCTTGATCAACACGTCTAAGTGGCTCGTAGCGTGCATCCGCTTTGCAAGGATCTGAATCGGTTTAGGGATATGCCTGGTGGAAATCTCCATATCTGGAGATTTAGTAAACTCGTCGATCACCTGGAGTACCGGCGAGATCCCTCCACGCCATCCAGATCGCTCTAGCCGCAACGCTCGCGATACGTTGGTAAAGGATTGACGCAGGCGAGTCTCGTTCTCGCTCACCTGCACCAGGGCCCCATATAGGCCCCCGTGTACCAACCGTGAGGCAAAGATCGCTGACATTGGCGATGTTGTACCTGGACAGCGCGACTGCCATGCGAGCGAATGAGCCGTACTAGCAATCGTGTTGGATCCGAACCGTTTGCGCGCGTCTGTTGCTGCTCGTGCGTTAAAGGTGATGTAGTGGATGTTCGTCTTTGCAAGTGGCCCATTCGCAAGCAAAGTGAGGGTAGTTGTCTTCCCAGTGCCTGCCAATGCGTTGATGGCTAGGATGCGCTCCTTTCCACTCATTCCAGCATCCAGGATGGCTTGTTGTTCAATATTTGACTTAACCAACACACACGTTCCATGAGAGGGTTATGATCGGGGTAGCCTTAGAGGCGAATGAGGTGCCATGTCGGACATGAGGGAGTATAAGGATGGGTGAGATCCACAACTTGAATGGCGATGCGAGACGTGAGCGTAAGTTATCCAGTGAAGAAAAGCAACGCATGGCCGAGGGACGTTCACATTCTCGTGTTGTCGAGAGGTATCTGCGCGAGATCGCGACTGGTAAGTACCATAAGCGTGGACCCCGCAAGAATGACCCAGAGGCCATAAAGGCCGAGCTGGCTGAATTGAACACAAAGATTGCATCATCACCCCCAGGGGTCGAGAAGCTGGTACTTGTTGAGAACCGTAGAAAACTCGAACAGATCCTCGCCGGGCGGGCCGAGAATGAGGCCTTTGATGAGCTGGAGAACAAGTTCCTCGGGATCGCGAAGGTGTTCTCCGACACCCGTGGGATTTCGTATGAATCATGGAGGGAGATGGGTGTTCCCGCAAGGGTGTTAATCAAGGCCGGCATCTATCCCCCCAACAAGGGTCGTCCATCGGCTGGGGCCGACGAAGAGGAGTAACACATTGGTTAGCGATCTAGCCCGGCGACAAAGCGATGAAGCTCTGAGCGTGTGAAACGCACTGATCGCCCGATATGGGCTGGCACAAGTTCTCCATCTCCAATCAAACGATAGAGCGTTGATTTGGATATGCGCAGGAGTTGACACGCTTCTCGGCAAGTGAAGAGCGCAGGAGGTTCGGAGGTAAGGGCAGCTTGTGTACTTGGTTCCATGCAAGCTATATATAGGCCGGTTTGTGGTTTTTGTTTTTCTTCTTGCCCAGACGCGCATGGTATTCTTCTCATTAGGCACGCATCCGCATCGGAGCTACGTCAGTTTGGAGCTCTAGTTTCGTAAGTGCCTTGGTCGTCGTGAGTCGCACCTGCTCTGAGGGTGTGTAGAACGCGTCAACCGGTATCCCCGCTTCGGCCAATGCTCCTTTGTCGAGAACGTTGGTGATGGTCGTCGTCTTTTTCGCGACAGGAGTGCCGTCGGCAAGTACGAACGAGATGTTGGGTGCATCTACAGCTTCTTTGAGCCCATCGCTGATTTCACCGATCTCTCTGTACGCTAGGCGCACCTGGTTCTTGAGCTCTGCATAGCGCTGTAGGGATGCAAGCTCCTCATTGTTCACAGTGACCGTCGAGGAGTTGGCTCTGTCGTCGAGTGTTGGAACCTCGATTCCAGCCATGAACTCCTCGCCCATCATGCCAAGCCTCTGCTCGAAGGCACCGAGGCGCAACTCCGAGGGCACAGCCCCATTCCTAATCGCAGTGACGCCATTCCAAAAGATGCGCTCCGCCTTCATGACCAACTCGAGCTGGGACGGTAGGAAGTCGATGCGATAATGCTGGGGAGCCGGGAAGGGCTGATCCATGAACATCCCGGCTATGTAACCCACGTTCACACCGAGCACGGCGCTGTAGTGGGCGAGTTGAGTGATGTAGTACTCGGGAGCCTCCGACCAGGGAGAACGAAAGGAGACCTTCGCGTCGACGATGCCGATCTCACCCTTTGCGCGATAGAGCCCATCGATGTGGGCGAAGGCAAAGGGATACCGTGGATTCAAGTACAGATACCGATCAGGCCGTGTCAGGCCATCCGCGTGGTCAAGATCCTCAAGATTCTCGCAATAGGGGACCTCCAACACCTCTTTCGCGAAGGTCTGTAACGTCAATAGCTCAAGCGCGTGACCACACGCCATTCTGAGCTCTTGGGCTTGGGTGAACTCTTGTGCCTTGCCAGTTATCTTCTCCTCCAGTAGTTCAAGAGTGCCGCGATATTTGTTGAGACCTAGCACCGACCCTGACTCCGACCCTCCAATCCCCTGGCTGCGGTCCAGGCCCCAGTCGTCGCCTACTTCGATCTTGAGGGTCTGTAGATCGGAGTCCAACAATTGCTGGGTTGGTGCGCGCATAGAGACTGTGTTCATGGCCGGACCCCTCTGCCAAACTCGAGTTCTGTAGCGATATGATGGGCGTCGGATACCATGAAAACGGACATATGAAACCTCCCGGGCTCGTTGCTCTATATGTATGCACCACCTGGCGTCTACAGACGAAACCTTCGTGCCTGGCCCTCGTCCATGCCCTTGATTGCCCTCACCATGTTCTCCGCCCCATGAACCAGTGCGTTTCTTGTACTGCGCAAAAGTGATCACGTCCTGAGCGATGGTGACGCTCACTACCTCGCGTATGGCGTTCCATAAGGCGATGTACTCCACGTCGCCTTATGGCTCTCCTGAACGATCAGAACGCTTGTATGGAGAACCCACGATAATAAATCCGGTGGGGAGTCCTAAGGATGTGGAGTTGATGACGGAAAATCTACCTGCGCCCCCAGCAAAGCATCGGATAGCGGCCGTCCCTGCTACAGCGTAAAGAAGACCACCGGCTGCGCAGCGATGCAACCCGAGTCCGCTCTTCCTAGAAGAACGGCAAAGGCCTGCTTCGCGGGAGGAACCGGAGTAAGAGAGGGATTGCGGTTCACTATGCAGAATGATCAATAAACGCCGCCACAAACAGCTGGGGAGCCACCTCGCCAACCAAGACGAGGGAAGCAGCTCTGCCAGAGTAGGCCGTCTCTTCTCAAGGGTTCGAGTCAGTTCCTTGGTCCAGTGCTCAGCCTTTCATCAACCACAGGACCGGTCATCGATCAAATTTTGTGCGTAGTGAATGGCCGAAGGAAAAACGGGCTAGATTCAGAGGCGCATACTGGGCAGCGGAACCAGGAAGCCGGTGTAAATCCGGCACGGTGCCGCCACTGTGGACGGGGAGCGTCTCTCAAGATGTGGTCACGGTCTCGTTGAGATTGGAAGACCGAGAGAAGTGTTGATCCGGAGTCAGGATACTGACCGCTGCTTACTCGCTTAGATGGGGCGTGGACACCCCAGAGGAGGTAGTTGGAATGGCTAATGGCGTCTTGGCGCGAGGGATTCGCTACGGACTTATCGTCGCGGGTGCGGGTCTTGGGCTCGCTGCCTGTGGGTCGGCATCGTCGAGTTTGGCCTCGACGATCGATTTTGGGGGCTCTAGTTCTTGTGCTCAGGTTCCGGCATCCAAAGCTGTCAAGGTTGTGGTGGAACCCTCGTCCCACAAGGTTATTAGTGGTTGCACGGAGATAGGAACATCTCCAATTGCAGCGTTGACGTTACTCAAGAAGGCACACATCGAGCTTGGGACTCAGAAGTACAACTTCGGGGTCGCATTGTGTCAGGCCGATCACGTCCCGGCTCACTATACGGAGTGCCTCCCTGCAAACGCTGACTATTGGAATGTCTATGTTGCTAAGGCAAAGGGCAAGTGGGTCTCCTCGTCGGTAGGGATTAGCGATATTCAGTTGACGCGAGGCGAGTCGCTTGGCCTTCGGTACGTTTCTAACGTGAAGAATCCGCCAAATCCGGCGGGTCCAGGCAGGCTGTGAGACGACCGACAGCCCTTCTGGTTTGGGTTGTAGGCGCGCTCATCGTGGCGCTTACCATCTCTAACCCGCTGTCGTCGGCACTCGTGATTGTGGTGTCTTGGTGCGTACTGGTACGCCGTCACGTGAGTGAACGTCATCTCCGCCCCTTCGCCATTGGACTCGCGATCATGGGTATCGTTTCGGTGGTGATCAACGGGGTTCTTGTGCACGAGGGTGCGACCGTCATCGGGTATGTTCCAGCATGGGTACCGCTTGTCTCTGGGGCCATCACCGTTGAAGGCTTCCTACAAGGAGGCTCGATTGCGCTGGCACTGATTGCGACTATCTCAGCCGCAGCCACCCTTTCGGTGGTGGTGGATCCCACCGACCTGGCTGACTCGTTTCCTCGATCGCTCTCGCGCGTTGGTGCTGCTCTCGGCGCTGCTCTTAACATGGTTCCCGCGATGGCGGCAAGCTACCGTTCAATCAAGGAAGCCCAGCAGTTCCGTGGATGGCGCCCAAGAGGTGTTCGCGCGATGATTGACATCATCGTTCCGGTACTTCTTGGCGCTATTGAGCGCTCAGCTCGACTTGCAGAGTCCATGGAAGCACGCGGGTTTGGAACCGGACCCCGAACCCAGTTAGTCGTTCAAGAGCCCGAGTGGCGTAATCTGGTTGGGGCAGCCGTTGTTGTGGGTTGCTGTGGACTTGTTCTCGCCGTTCGGCTCGCCCATATGCCAGTGACCTGGTATCCCTATCCGACTCCGTCGCTTCCTTCGCTGTCTCCCTTCGTATGGATCCCCTCCATCCTGCTAGGGGTGGCAGCTTTCGCAATTGCGCCAGGTTAAACGATGAACCCTGGAATCAACTTTGAGAATGTCAGTTATCGCTACCCGGGTTGGGGCGTGGAACCAGCGTTGGCTCTTGATGGGGTCTCCGGAGAAATCGGTCATGGTATCACGGCTGTGATCGGGGACTCAGGATCTGGAAAGTCGACTCTGCTACGCCTCATCAATGGACTCATCCCTCACTTTCACGGGGGCGATTTTTCGGGTCGAGTCACCGTGAATGGGAGTGATGTAATAGCTACGCCCACACGCGAACTTGCAAAGCAGGTGGGTTTTGTCTTCCAGGAGCCAGAGACGGGTTTTGTGCGAGGAACCTTGGCACGCGAGATAGCCTTTGGCCCTGAGAACTTGGGGTTCGATCGAGACTTGATCCGTGCGAGGATTACCGAGTCTCTCGAGGCGGTAGGGATAGCTCACCTGATCGATCGGCGTATCAGATCTCTGTCCGGAGGCGAGCAACAACGGGTAGCAGTCGCGGCGGCACTTGCGACCAACCCAGGCACCTTGGTTCTTGACGAACCCATGTCGCAACTCGATGACGATGGAGCACGTATCTTGATAGAGACTCTCGTCGCGATTGCAAAGTCAGGGACGCGTGTCGTTATTGCAGAGCATCGTCTCGAGGGCTACCTCAATGCCGATCGTATCATTGGCATGCATGCGGGAGTGCTCGTGGAGGATGACTCCATGAACACCATGGTTGTCCCTCCAAGGCTTCCGGTTCCAGACTCAGCCGAAGTGGTTTGGGAACTTTGTGGCGCCGCGATTTCGGTAGAGGGGACCCCGTTGCTTAGCGATATCAATCTCGTAGGCCACAAGGGTGAGATGACGGTCATCACCGGGGCCAACGGTAGGGGAAAGACCACTCTGCTTCGTGCGATTGGGGGGCTGCACCCTCTGACGGGAGGGACGAGGTTTGCCCCTGATAAGGGGATTGCCTACCTTCCGCAGGAACCCGGAGTGCTCTTACACCGGGCAAGTGTGATCGACGAAATTTCTCAGACTCTTAAGTGGTTGCACCTTGAGACCTCCCCTTTCGATGTCCTTAAGATCCTCGACCTTGCTCATCTAGGGCAACGCGATCCACGTGATCTATCGGGAGGGGAGCGCCAGCGCGCTGCACTTGCAGTTGTGTTAGCTGGTCAGCCTCGTCTTGCCCTTCTCGACGAACCGACTCGCGGCATGGATGAACGGGCACGGATGTCTCTTGTCGCTATGCTTGCTCAGCTTGCCGACTACGGCACTGCCACCGTCGTTGCGACCCATGACCGGGTGCTAGCTCATCAGCTGGCACGTCGCGTCTGGAAGATCTCTGGCGGTACGCTCGTTCCCGAGGAGGAGGACAGCACGTGATAGCCCAGCGGCGCGTTCTGACCTTGCTCGGCTGGGTGGTGGCAACAGGGATTGGGTGCGCACTCTTCGCTTGGCCCTTTTTTGTATCCGATGCTAGTGTGGCAGCGATAGCGGCGCTCGGTATTGGGACCTGCGGTGCGCTTATATTGATCGAGATGGGATCACGGTCTCTCGATGTGCGCTCCTTTGCCCTTCTTGTGGCACTTTCGTCAATCGACGCTGCAGCTCGCGCTCTTCTCGTGACAGGGATCGGAGGGTTTAGCCCGATTTTCCTCTTGATCTTGTGTGCTGGGTACGTATTTGGTGCAAGGTACGGGTTTCTTGTTGGAGCGAGCTCCTTGCTTGTATCTGCGGTGGTCACCGGCGGTATTGGCCCCTGGCTCCCTTATCAGCTGTTCGCCGCCGGTTGGGTTGGGGCCTTTGCGGGGTTCTTCGCCCACCGCCGTGACCACAAGCCGGACTGGTGCGACGTCGCGATCTTGGCGATGATTGGGATTGTTGCGGGCTATGGCTTTGGCATCGCGATGGATATCTGGGACTGGACCTATTACCAGGCAGCTCCTGGACTCGGATTCCACCCAGGCATGTCGCTTTCGTTAGCGCTGTCTCATTTCGTTCGTTTCTATTTGACGACCTCTTTTGTGTGGGACTCTTTCCGTGCGGGCGGGAATGCCTTGATGGTGATGGTTCTAGGAACTCCGATCTTGATCGCGCTGGGACGATTGAGGGCCCAGATGTCAGCGCGTGTTCATCGATCAACACCCGGGAAGGAAAGCCAGAGTCGTATCGGTACACCTAGCTCTGAGTTGTTTCATTAACCCTGTTACGTGCGGTTAAGCATGGGACGGGCTGGAGCGCCAGTTCGTGCAGTGATCCCAGAGCGTTGGCCTTTTGAGCATGGCAATAGCTCTACCCCTTGAGGGATTGGGGTGGCAGTCTCCTCAGTCTTGATAAGATGTCGGCTCTTTGCGAGCCAAGGGGCGCACGCCTTCTGCTCAGTGCCTTGCCATCGCTGACAGTTCTTCATCCCAAGGCACTCTTGCCTTTCCCGCTACGGGGTAGATACTCATGCGAGGCGGGTTGAGGGGTGCCTCCATGAATCGTGGTTTTGTGCTCTGCGAGCGGATTGGAAACTGCATCCGGACCTCCTTGGTGATCGTCTATTTCTATGCACGAACGCGTTGCCTCTTCGGTGCCGACAGGGGGGCGAAGGTGAGTCCATCACGCTCGATGCATATACATCCACATGGCACCAAGAACCGAAACCCAGACAGAACGCATCAATATCCGTGAGCGGTTGGTTGAGGAACTCCTCGCCCGTATCGAATCCGACACCGCACCTTGGCAACAGCCATGGGATCCGATCCATGATGAGGGCTCGCCGGTGAACGCCGTGACGAACAAGAACTACCGTGGAGTCAACTACTGGTGCCTCTCGCTCTTGCGGCCGGGGCCAGATCCCAGGTGGTGCACCTTCAAACAGGCAAAGGATCAGGGCTGGAGTGTACGCAAGGGCGAGCACGGAGTACCGATCGAGAAGTGGGGGACTACCGGTGAGGCAAAGAGAGACGGCCAAGATGTAGGCGCGACGAATGGAGTAGAGCTTGAGAAACCCCACTTGTTCGTGCGCTATTACACGGTGTTCCATGCATCCCAGATTGAGGGGATACCGGAACTTCCAGTATTCGACTCTTCGCCCTCGTTCGAGCGTGACCAACGGCTGGTCGACACAGTAGAGAGAATGGGTGTCCCTCTCAGCCACCGGGGAACGAGGGCTTACTACGTCCCTAGTCAGGATCGAATAGTTCTCCCACCGCCTGACTCGTTCCCGACAGCGGTTGATTACAACATGACTCTCTTGCACGAAATTGCGCATGCGACCGGACATGCGACCAGACTGAACCGCCCTAAGGGTCACTCCTTTGGGAGCGAGGGTTACGCCAAGGAGGAGTTGAAAGCCGAGATCGGTGCATCGATGAGCGCGTGCGTGCTCGGCGTCGCCATCGATCCAAGTGAGCTGTGCGAAGGAGATCGCGACGAACTCGAGAACCAGGCCGCTTACATCAAGAGCTGGCTTGGTACGCTGCCTGAGGTAGAACGAAAGACGGAGCTGTTGGCTGCAATCAGCGCTGCCCAGAAGATCAGCGACTATGTGCTCGGGCTCGCGCTCTCAGAGGACGAGACCGAAACCGTCGAGGTCGATCCTGAGAAGGTCTTGACCGCAGGGGGGCTAGGCAGAGTAATGATGCATCTTTAGAATCTGCGGGGCTTGCGCCTGCTATTGCCAACAGAGGGTGTTTCGCCTTCATGCGATCCGTCAATGTCTACATTATCGTCCAGCACGCCAGCAGCGATCTCATCTGATAACTCCGGAACCGCCCATCGGCTCAGCGATGCTGTAATCTCTGGCAATCGGCGCGACCAGTATCCGACGAGGTCGGAGTGCGATGTAGGCACAAGTGGGTCAGGGCTGCATTGATCAACCTTGGCAAGCGCTCTTACGATAGCTAGCAAACCTGCGTCGTCTGGTATCATGTAGCGCCTGGCAGCTAAAGCCAGCCCCTCTTCGACTCTCCGACCGCCAATTTGTTCAATGGCGCGAATATCGTCGTAGTCCCGCAACGCTTTGCGTCTTGTAATCGTCGCTAGTTTCATCGCGAGAAGGTCACCGAGGCTAGCTACTTCGATGCCCGCGATCCTTTGAGTTGGTTCTAGCATGACAACCATCGAGGCATTGGTGAACTCAATCAGAGTTGAGCCGAGGGTAATCGCTAGAGATCTACGCTCTGGGTCGACGCCCGTCTTGTCCAGATCAACTATCCAACAGGCGCCAAGGTCAGCGACAAGGAGATGAAGGGTCCATCTCTCCGCCCTCACGACACTCAGCCCAACCGCAACTACACCATCAGCCCCAGGTGGCCGGATCCCCAAAAATGGGAAGTTATTCTTGCCTCGACCCTTAGGGTGTCCGTGTGGACTTGAGTGTGGACCTGGAAGAGATCAGTCGGAAGGGGATCCAGCGGATGCCGATGCCGGGTTCTGGATTGGAAGCCGACCGTGACGCCCATCCAGCCCTCCTTGTCGAGCTCCCTACCGCTATGTGCTTAGAGCACCCGGCCACGCCCGCATGACGTACGGAGAGCTGCACCACGTCGAGCTGTGGGTCCCAGACCTCGGCCGAGCCGTCGATAGCCTCGGTTGGCTGCTTGTCGCGCTTGGCTACACGCCCTATCAGGACTGGGCCGAAGGCAAGAGCTGGCGACTGGGTGACACCTACATCGTTGTTGAGCAATCACGGGACCTGACGAGCGACCACTACGACCGATGCCGCCCTGGCCTCAACCACCTCGCGTTTCACGCTGGCGACCTCGGCCAGCTTGCCGATCTCACAGCACGAGCCACCCGGCACGGCTGGACGCTTCTTTTTTCCGAGGGCCAGCCCAGTGCCGGGGGAGCCGACAATCACGCCAGTTATCTCGAAAATAGCGACGGCTTCGAGATCGAGCTCGTCGCCAACCTCTAGCAGTTAGCCTCTATAACATACACACCCTGCAGGTACGTTGATAGCTACCAGATGACAACCAACCAGGAGGAAATCGTGGTGAACGACACCCAACAGCTCGCTGACCGGACTGTGCGACGGATTGGATTCGGTGCGATGCAACTGCCCGGGGCAGGGGTGCTCGGACCGCCCAAAGACCGCCACGAGGCGCTCGCGGTGCTACGTCGCACCCTTGACCTTGGCGTGAACCACATCGATACAGCACAGTTTTACGGGCCGAACGTCGCAAACGAACTCATTCGCGAGGCTCTGTATCCATACCCGCCAGACCTTGCACTGGTCTCAAAAGTGGGAGCTCGTCGCAATGGCGCGGGAGCCTGGCTCCCGGCTCAGGCGCCCTCAGATCTACGCGCCGACGTTGAGGAGAATCTGCGGAGCTTGGGCGTGGATCATCTGACCGCCGTGAATTTGCGTCGCCATGAAGTGGATGACAAACACGACGTTCCCCTTGAAGACCAACTGGCTGAGATGGCGGCCCTAAGGGACGAGGGAAAGATCGCTGGCATCGGGCTGTCGACGGTCACCGTGGAGCAATTGGACTTTGCGCTGTCCACCACCGCGATCGCCTGCGTGCAGAATGCCTTCAGCCTGGTTGATCAATCAGACACGCCTGTCCTTGAACGGTGCCTTGCTGAAGGAATCCCCTACGTGCCTTACTTCCCGCTTGGATCTGCCTTTCCCCACATGCCCAAGGTAATGGAGCAGGCTGTTGTCAAGGAAGTTGCCTCCGAGCGGGCGATCTCACCAGCTCAGGTTGGGCTCGCGTGGTTGCTCGCCCGATCAGCCAACGTGCTCCTCATCCCTGGCACCTCTTCGGTAGCACACCTCGAAGAGAACCTTGCGGTTGAAGCCATCGTCCTTTCGCCAGCCGACCTCTCTCGCCTCAACGAGCTCTCATAACAGCTAGCCTCCACAAGGTCCACTTCCGTCAGGTACGTTGACAGCAACCGAACAGACAAGGACTGCGCGCCCCATCCACAAGGTTTCACTGCAATCTTCACCGAGTGGATAGGTGGAATTGCTCACCAATGCGACACTGGATCCCGCTTATCTGTGCAGCCTGCAGCGTAGCGGATTGTTTGGACTGAATCGGCGATAAATAGTCGATGCTCGAGTGAAGCCTCTTCTCATTTGCAAAACTAGATCCATCCTTAGAGACGGCTAACCGAACCACGTAGGCGCGCTCGTATCCTTGGGACCGGATCGCAGCGCCAGGCGACTCTTGGGTGCAGACCATCCACCTTCGGGTATTCGCCTCTCCTTGACGTGTCGAACATGACCGGGCACGTAGATGTTGGTGTCATAGAGCGTGGGGATGTGCGATGCTCCAACACTCCCTGGCGCATGGAACGGAGTGGTTTGCAGCAGGTCACTTGTTGGATCGTAGCTGTGAGTGAACCACGCACGCTTGCGTCGCCAGGGTTTGCCCGGCTCGCGCCACAACCACCCCATCATAAAGAACGGCTCTGGAGAGGCCACCAGGAACAGCATCCCCAGGTTTGCTATCCTGCTCATGAGCCCCACGTAGCGCTTGTCTAGGCCCCAGTGCACTTTGTCGTTGTCAAAGCGCAGGTGGGCACCCAATATCGCGCCTAGGTCCTGGTGAACTAGAACCATAGCCGGATGACGGGGTTGCTTCGTCGCGAAGTAGAACGTGCGGACAAAGTCAGAGACCATGTCGACAGTCATCATTTCGTACAATTGACCAGCAGTAATGTTGTTGAGATAAGCCCGGGCCAGAAGTTTGTAGTACCACGATACATAACGGGCAGATTCGATATCGTCAATGACGAACGTCTCTTGGAACGCTCCCCATCCGTTGATCGCGAACGGACCTCCCTGGATGCGGACATGTTTGGTCGTTCTCCAGATACTTCTCCCGAGGCTTCGCATGGCTTTCGGTGTTAGGTATGGGATAGGGATGAAGGGTTGCCCATCGCCCGGCTGGGCTAAATTCAGCACTAGGTCGCTGCGCATCTGCCCTCCTTTCTGGTGTCATATATGCAGCCGTTCTGGAAGATGTACGTCGAGTCCAGGGCTTGACGTTTGTGGGCCTAGTGCGCCGTCTTAGGGCTTGATGTAGGCGTTTAGTCCTATGATGACTGGCTTGCCGTTGATCATCGCTGAGGTCACGGTATTCCCATGCGTGCTGGCCACCACCAACGTCTTGCCAGACGATGATGGTGTCGGTGTGTCGAGTTCAATTTCGATGTAGAGCTTGTTGTCTCGTATTTCGACGTTCATGGGGGTCTCCGTTCTCAATCAGATTGCAACTCCACTGGAATTCCTCACCACAGTGTACGACCCTACCAAGGGCTTTCCGTGTCGTCGAGGTCACCCGCATCTGGCAATCTGTCGTCGGGGGAGCTCGCTGGAGTCGCACACATGACGGGTGACTCTGGTGGGGCTAAGCCTTCCCATTCGGTGACACGGTGCAAGAGGTTGGGGATCCAGGTGTGCACATACTCTCCACCATCGTGATGGATGTAGGCGTAGTTCTCATCGCCCTCTGAGTCAACCTTGATTTCACAGTGTGACAGCAACTCGCGTACATCTTCGACGATGCGATCCAACAGGCTGAGGAAATCCAGGTGTGCCCGCGGATCGGCCTTAAACCGAGTCTCTTCATAGTTCTTGCGCCCCTGATAAAGCATCACCACTCGATCGACGACATCCATGTGCAACATCCAACACGGTTTGGACAACATGAACCTCCACTTGCCCTCAATCCATGCGTAGGTACTCACGAACCGGTGTAGCTCCTCCCAGGACACTCTCTTTTTGGGATCCAGCACTCGAAGTTGGGCATACAGCCTCTCCTTCCCGTACCGCCAGTACCAGTCTTCGGCGTTGTTGTGCTCTAGAGAGATCGTGACGTGCTCGATTCCTGCGCGATACTGCTCCTCATCATCTTTGATATCGGGATCGAGAGTGGGCAGGTCATCCCTTGGAAACCGCGCTACTGGTATCTGTACTATCTTGCCATGTGAAAAATCTTGTGCCATTACCCATGTATATGCACCGCGCGGAGCATATACATCATGTGAAGAGCTAGTGACAAGTGAAAGGAGGGCCGGAGCTGCTGCGATCGATGATCGCGATGCCAAAGGCTTCGGTGTGAATGAGATGGACGGACCAGCAACAGTCAGCGAACTCTTGAGCCTGCTCGGATCAGGTCTTACCCCTCACGATTTGGCCGAGAGCATGAGCAATCCTCTCTGGTACCTGTCGAGGCTGCCAATCGAGACCGACATCGCGGTGGCTATTGGCAGTTTGCGCTCCCTGCGCAACCGTGCACACAGAGAGATCCAGCGTGGGCTCATTGACGAGTTCATCGACCCGCCGGACCCGTCGGATGCCGAGAGACGAGAGTTTGTACTTGAGCAGATGCGCCGATTCATTCCACCCGAGACCAATGCAGATATCCTTGCCAAGATCATCCATGCCTACGCTTATGGGATCGAGGATGGTATCGCCTTCACGGCCACCCCTGGCGAAGGTGACGAACCCGCGGTAGCAGTAACCACAAGTGGTCCCGATCGTAGCTTGGGGGAGATCCAAAGTCACGACCAGGCCTCTGGGGCAGTGCCAGCCATGGCTGATGCTGGCGATGAGGGGATGGACCTCGCCCAACCGGTCAACCCCGCGACTACACCAGACAGACCAAGGTACCGCAGGCACCGGCGGCTATAGCCAGCTCGGCTATAGCCAGCTATGGGCGACCCTAGCTGCTCAAGCAGTTGCAGAGAGGGTTTGTGCCAACAGCGAACGCAGCGTCTCTGGAGTCGGGGCGCTGGACTCTGTATAGCGAACGAGAAATTGCGTTGCGAGCAGTTGGCGTTCAAGCGTATAGACACGAACAACGCTCAGCCCTAACATCCTGGCCACGCTTGGCCGACTCAAGTCCTGCAAGAATCGTAGCTCAAAGACACGGTAGTGTATAGGACTAACCTGTGCCCTGACCTCGGTGAGGATCTGCTCAATGTCAACCCGAGTGGTTGCCCACTCGTCGAACGCTGGGGCGTCAGAGTATTTACCGGTGAGTGAGTCGTACACCTCAGGGAAATTGCTCATGCAGGTGACGGAACAACCACCAAACGTGCGGACCCGTTCAATTTCGACGAGGTTGACTTGTGGGTATGAGCGGTGGATCTCCTCGTTAGATTGGGACCAGTCGACGTGTCCTTTGACAGCATCGCGCTGGAACCGTGCGATAGCCCTTGGTGGGGCCAATGAATCGGCTGTTTGGGAATCGGCGAGCACGAGCTGATTGATGATTGCAGTTCGGAAATAGGTTTTGAGCAAATGCGGATAGGCAATTGTGTCATAGCGCTGTGCGGCTTTGTAAACGCCAATCCATGCTTCTTGTAAGAGGTCATCAGCATAGCGCACACTCCCGTGAGTGAACTGCCACACGGCATACTCCACCATGGGTTTCAGAATCTCCATAAGTTCCGGGAAAGACTCTTGATCCCCAGCTTGTAGTGATTGAATTAGCGCGATTGCCTCATCGTCACATGCAGTTCCCATACCATACCTCGTGATGCCTCACAGTATCTATCGGTATGAGAGTATGCGTTACTTAAACAGAGGACATACGAAACCTATATAAGACCGCTATCAAGAAGGATCCGGAAGAGTGCATGAATAGCCCCCTTAACCTCTGCGATACTCTCTGAATATGAGATCGTGGATTCAGCCGCGGCATCAACACCATCCGCGTTCCACGCGGCGGTCGCGACCCACCTCGATAGGATGGCGTCAGGGTCGCGCAGTCGCGCAAGAATCTGAGGCTGATTCACCCAAGCGAGAACGTTGACCCCCATCAGCTGGCACAGGGCGAGGAACTCCTCGTCGAAGATCGGATCCAAATACTCATCATCTGGCATCGGTGTCTTTAGCAAGAGGGTACGAGTAGCAGCCTCGGTCTCGGCTAAGAGCGGGTCAATCTCGCCGAGTAAGTCGGTCATCCCAAGTTGTTCAGCTACCCGTCGCTGCGATACAAGAGATCCTCGTAGTGCTAGGAAGGTCAGCGGTGCCTCGATCGCTGTGAATTGGTTGTCCTCAGGCGTCAGTGTCATCGGGTACCTCTCTAAATAGGATGTCCATATCCTCGTCGTTGGCGGTCCAGCGTTTGCCGGCGTTGTCGATCATCTGCTGTCGTAGCCGTGCCAACTTGTCACCACGGTTGTGTGGGGTATTCACTTGGGATGTAGGCGTGTTTTCCAGACGTCGGGCGGGTCGCATATCCATATCCGCCGGTGGTGTAGGTCCAGGCGCAGATGTAGGCTTGCTGTCGCTAGGACGGAGGTCTTGGACTGCCTCTCCCCGGTGCCTTCTCGTTCGCGGCTCCGATTCTTCGCTGTCTTCTTGTGATGTTTTGGGCCCTCCTTTGTCGCCCAGTCCGAGATTTGCGCTGATCTCCACTTGGAGAGGATGGAGGCTGAGTCCATTGGATTCGAGGGTGAGGTCATGAATTGCACGCCAACTGAGGGACCGGTTGGTACCGTGGAAAGGGAAGCTGGACCCTTCATCACCCAGTGATTGTCCCCATTCTCGGGACCACTTGAGTGCCTTGAAAGGGTGTGCGCTCCAAACGCGTGCAGGCTCACCTGCCCAGTGGAATGTCTTGACAAGTATCGGGTCTGAGTTTGGCAGCTTCAGGTAAATCCAACCCCGGGGCATGTTGGCAATTCGGTTTGGGTCGATAGCGGCCTCTGTGGAGTCACTACGCCCAGTGATGTTGCCGCTCTTGTCATAGCTCGACACCTGGACTGTGCTGCGTCCCGCGAGTTCGGAGAACATCTCTAGGTCTTCCCTAGCTTTGGAACCGCCAAAGGTCGCGATGACGTTGGCACTCGAGATGATCTCTTTACCCTTACCCTCACCATAGAGCGTGATCAATTGGCGCAGGTTTTGCACCACCGCAACAGTAGTGATGCCGTTACCTCCACCCTCGGACATGTAGGTGCTGAGATTGGGGAGGGGAGCGATGTTGGCGATCTCATCGAGTATGAGGGCAAGCCCTGGATCGCATCGACTCATGCGACTCGCTCGTCTTCGTGCTGCGGCTGCGACTTCGTTCACCACAAGGCTGAAGAACTTGGCGAGATCGGTGGAATCCTCACTGCGCGATATGAGATACAGCGTTCCAGATTCAGCCAAGAATGTCTCAGGGTCAAACACCGGCTGATCCCAGCGGGTAGAAAAGACGGCGGCCACCTGGGGGTCGTTGAGCTTTCCTAAGGCAACGGCGATCATGCCGGTGATTGTCTGGGCAAACTCGGTATTGCCAGCGTTGCCCTGGAAGGTCTGAGCGACGCTTGCAACGTATGATCCAGCATGTACTCCTCTCCCGTTTGGGATGTTGGCTTTGAGGAACTCCGTCACCGTATCGACCTTCTCCTTTGTCCGGGTCCACTCGAGATTCGCGAATTTCTTCAGCATGTCGATGTGGTGGGTCTTTGGGTCGTCGCTTCCAAGGCTCGGTTTTGCCGATGCGATGTCCTTGCCAAGAAATTCCACCTGGGCGTATCGCCAGGCGAAGCCGATCAACAAGAGACACGCGAAGATCTGTTTCGTTGCATTCTCCCAGACCGGTTGGTTCGAGTCGCCAGCGACTGCGGCAAAGATAGCGGCCCTTCGTTCAGCTGACTCTACGAGGGAGTCGAGTTCCTCATTGTAGAACCAGCAGATGTCATAGCTGATCGGCTGTACTCCCTCCGGGATCTGCACCCCTGGCAGGGTGAGCACATAGATGTGATCCGAGACACGCCGGCGCGCGAGCAGGGTTGCCCGGATCACCTCTACACGGGTACTGGTCGTGATGATAGGACCCAGCCATTGTGACACCCAAGGGATCACAAACCCCATGGTCTTGCCTGATCGTGCCTCTCCTGCGAGGAGCATCGAGAGTTCGGAGGAGATTGCGATCGGGTCCTCGGGGTTATCGCGTGCGTAACCGAGCATGAAACCGTAGCTGTCTAAGCATCGCTCGCCAACGGGTATTGTCGTTCCACTGGGGTGGACCTGGTCTTGTTGGACGACCTCGGCTGGGCTGAAGGGCTTGTACTTGCGCGAGTCAAAGGGCAACCACCTCGCCGGATCATCGGATCTCTTGTCAAGGGCGGACCGAGAGCCAAAGAGTTTGGAACCCGATCCAACTGATTGGAAGAGGTGAATACCCACGAGCAGGCTCACCATCCCCGCACCAAAGACGAGAAGAGCTATCGCTGTGGCGCTCACCCGCCAGAGCAGGGGATTGGGGAGCAGCTGGTGTGTTCGATAGACCACGCTAGAGTGCACCAGCCACAGAGTCGCCAAGAACTTGGCAAATGTCATATCCACCGGTCCCCAGATTGCGCTCACGGCTTTCATGGCGACCCACAGTCCCGCGACGAGAGATAAGCCAAGTCCGCCAAGGACTACGACTGCTGGCACGCCACTTTCGTGATTGGTTGCGCTCACACCTGCTCCTTCCCAAGCATTGCTGCGATCGCGTTGAGATGTTCTCGTAGGACTCCCTCAGCACCTGGACTCAACAGATCGAGCGTCACATCCAGGACGTCCTTGATGATCTGCTCAAGCCGGATGCCATCGGTGCTTCGCATCCGCGGATCCAGGGCACCCAGGCTCAGTAGAGATTGAGAATAGCCAGGACGGAACGTATTGATGACAAAGTGTGTGAGCAGATCGGCGATGTCGGGGCGAGTCTCTGTTGGGGAGAGAAGTTCTTGGAGCCAGAGCACATCACAGCGAACGTTTGATAACATCCACCCGCTAGCGTCGCCGCTCAAAGCATCGCCAAAGATGCGCTCGAGCTTGGCGATGAGATCCTTTCCACGCTCACTATCGGGTCCAGCCCACTGTCCAAGTAAGTCTCGCGATGGCACTGGTTCGATACGCATGATGAGCGTGGTAATCATGTTCACGAGCGCCAACCAGTCGCTGACTTCGAGAGTGGATCCCCCGAGCCGTTCCCCAATCCAAGTGCGTGCCATGTCAGCCAGCAGTGGGACATCGTAGATCACCGGCAGCACAGGACCCTGCACATAATCGGCATCTGTGTGGATGACGTCCTCATCTGTTGGTTCGAGTTCTGAGTCCACGTTCAGTTCGATAGTCACGCCAAGACTGGGGATGGTATAGAACATTGAGGCCCCATCCTGGCCGACCTCACAGTCGTTGTAGACGGTACCCAACACCCGCTCCAGGCGAACCGCAGCCAATGCAGCATGGTCACGCCCGACGTGAAAGGAACGTGTGGATCCCGAAGCCACTGGCACTAGCTTCCAGGCAGTATGGTTACCAGCATCCCCAAGCCGAGTAATCCCAACCGGCACCCAAACAATCGCCGACAGATCGGCCTCGCGACTTGCGCTACTCGTGATATCAACAATCCACGAGACAGTCCGACAGCGCCTCACGCCTGCTTGAACCGCCAGTGGCACCATCGTGGGCGAGAACCGATCAACATGGACCGCTAGCGGTTCTCGGAGCTCAGTGACTAGCAAGGCTTGATCGCTCGCGTAGTAGGCATAGACGTATCGGATCTGGTCCGTAGCGCTCAAGCGGCGGGTGAGCTTCATCGACTCGACAAGTCCTGCGATGACGGGGTCATTCTCAACCGAGGCATAGAGTGCCTCTGTCTCCCGATCGACCTGGGTGGCCACATCTAGACCCGTAGTATCGTCACCAGTCTCAACATCACCAGTCTCAACATCACCTAGCTCGTCACCATCACTGGGCTCAAGGTCCACGATTGTGGGCTCGAGTGCAACAGCCTCAATGGTCTGAGAAAATAGAACCTCTTGGGACCCAGGCGTACCCACCTCTCGGATATCCTGGTCCACCTCGTCATCACTCTCGACCAAACAAGGGCCATCGTTTACGAGTGTGATATCTTCCTCATCTCCTGGTGCATCTGGTTCCAGCTCAAGAGCTCGCAAGTCAGTCTCGTCATCGAACAGGACCTCGGGCTCGGTGCCCTCTGTGGGTTCCGCTGCTACCTCGGGTTCGGTGCACTCTGTGGGCTCGGCGTCCTCTTCCTCGTCATCAGATGACTCGTTGTCTGGGGTGTCATCACCTAGTTCGTCGTCAGTTGCGACGCCGGGTGTCCCAGATGTTGGCTCTGGCGCGATGACCTCATTGTTGGGCACCGACGCCTCGTTCCAATCAGTAAAGATCTTGGCCTTAACGAGCTCAGGTGCGACGTCACCCGTCCAGTGCGGGTCTCGTTCGGGGTTAACTGGACGAAAGCGTGATGCTGGCTCAATGGTCGCATCGGTGGTGTGTGACTTGTGGATGTTGCCGTTCTCGAGCGTTACCTCCAGGGATGTTGAGAAGGTGCGACGCATGTCGGCCTCCGCTCCACTGTTGTGAAAAAACTCGCGCATCATCTTGCGCGTCTCACCGTCAACGCCGAGCCGATACCCTAATTCAGCAGCGAAGCTGGGTTGATTCGCCTGTTGCCAGTCGTGGGCTCGTGCATCTTGGTCCATGTTGGCGTTCGCGTCCACAACCTGCTGGGCGATTGCCGGAGCGATCCCTCTGTCTCGGATATCGCGGTAGACGCTAACTGCAGTCTCATCCATATCGGACTCAATGAGCGTGTCTACTTGATCTCGAACCAGCATCCACACAATAAGCGCGCCGATGGCGAGAGCTAGGCACTCGAGGCCGATGACGCTATATCCATGGTGGCCCAAGAGCACCGAGGCCACAGCTGGTGGTAGATCATTCACCACCGTGGTGGTGACGCTGGGAACTGCAATCATTACAAGAATGGTGATTGTCGCCGCGATGATCGCATTTCGATAGAGCCGCAGATAGTAGGTCATGAGGATCCTTTGGTAGTGTTGGGGATGAAGCCACTATGGACCGCAATCCGATATAGGTGTTCTGAGTCAATGTTGGGCAACAAGAGGCGTAGCTGGGCCTCGAGTTCCTCTAGGTTCTGTGGTGGCTCTCCTCCGAGCAGATGAGGGATCGCTGCAACAAACGTACGTATTCGCTCACCGATGTTTAGAGTTGAGCCAGATGCGCGCAGTCGTGTCATCGCGTACTCAACCAGCTCGGCCGCCTCGACCTCGGCAGCCTCATCAGAGCTCATGCCTGGTGGGCCAAGACGATCGGGATTCGTGGTGAAGAAGGCGACCGTATTACGTTCGCGTCGCAGGGATCTTCCCGCCATGGAGATCGATTGATTCACCATGTTGAAGGTCCAATTCGAGAGCGAAGTTCTGCGTTGGGGTTGATAGATCGCGAGCTGTTCAAGGGTGCGCAATGTGACATCCTGAGAGATGTCCTCTACTGCACCCGGGTCAATCTGGTTGATCACCACGCGATACCAAACCTGATGGTAGATCACGTTCCCTATCCAGTTCTGTAATATCTCTACCTCTTTGGACTCCTTGGCAAGTCTCCACTCACAGAGGGCGTACAGGGAGCGGTAGGCATCCAATGGGTTACGGTATAGCCGCGCAGTTATCTGAGGAGGGTGCATCTGCAGTACTCTGACTGCGAAGGGATTCTGGGCTTGTTGTAGCGTCCGAACCCGGTCAATAAGACTGGGTGGCAATGATGAACCAGCAAGGAATGCGTCGAGGCCCCGCGCCGCACGAGAACGCTGCAGTACCTCAACGCCGGGGGCACAGCGCTCAACCCCAAATGCACTCCAGAACATGTCTCGATCCGAGGCACAGATCGAGGTCCCACATTGTGCCTCAATCGCGGCAAACAGATCATCCGCAATGACCCGCCCGAGCCTCGTGAATTCGGGTTCTAGAAGGGAATCGAGTAACAATGTGATGTACTGTGGGCGATAGTATGAGGCGGTATCGTGTCGTGTTGCCAAGGCGTGAGCGACTTTGGAGATATCGAGCCAGAGGTCTTCAGTCATCGATTCTCTCCCTGATGAGATCCAGGTAGTACCGAGTCGATACGTCGGGGATGATTTGTGCGCCCACCGTGTCGAGGACATAGGCGATCTTGTGGATTCGAGTATCGAGCTGGACGAGAGGAGCTTGGAGAACGTGCTTTTCTAGCCAGAAGACAATGTTTGGAGCACCAAAGAGATCCGAGACGAGGGAGGGCGTGTTGAGGTGCAAGAGCTGGTCGAGAAAGGTCTCATCCGCCACTAGCGTCCCTGCCTCGCACATCATCTCGAAGCGAAGCAGAATTCCGGCCAATAGCTGTACAACTACGCTATGGAACTCAAGCTCCCCAAGGAGTGCTTGACGTGTGGGCCATAGATAGCCAAACAACTCGTCTGGGTGCATGGGAGGTTCCGAGATGGCTGTTAACGCCATGTCAAGGAGAGCAAGACTCGTTAGAGGATCTCGCGAGATCCCCAACTCATCTAGGACAATCGCGACCAGTGTCAGCGGGGTTAAGGTAGCGGGGTCGACTCCATCGAGTATCTGCTCCCAATCGAGAGCGTCTGAGTCTAAGGCTGTGACTGACATATCGTCTGGGTCCGCGTCCCATTGATCGGACTCAATGAGCTCGTCGAGGTAGTTCTCGGCGTAGATAGCTACAGATGCAGAATCGTCGTTGCCCTTGAGCTCGCCAATGCCGGCCATCGGTCCAGGGTGGACTGAGCCCTCTAGCTCCTGAGCCTCGGCGTCGTTTTCGGCTGCGTCCGCATCCTCATCCTCGAGGCCCTCGCTGTCGATGCCCTCGCTCTCAATAATCATCGCAACTGCGGAGTCATAGAGGATCTCGATCAGCTCGTCCGTGGCGATATCGCCCTCGGCGAAGAGTGTGTCAAGAATTGCCACGCGCAGCTCATCGGTGTCGTGGCCGAGTAGTCGATGAGCTTGGCCAACGCTGAGTAGTTCACCAACGCATGCCGCTCCCAAAAGGGCCAGTGTCTCTTGAGTCTGTCCACTCCTCTGTAACTCCTCTGCGGCGTAGGTCACAATCTGATCGAGGGGGATCACTCCTTCACCGGTGCGCTGTTGCACCTCGATGCCTACTCGCTGGATTTGGGTAATGCGGGAGAACACACTTTGGGGGAGGAGGTCATTGAGGAGAGGGAGCTGATCATGAGCAATTGAAAGTGGGGCCAACCATGCGGGCAGGTCGTATCCTCCAGCAGGGGAGTCGCTGCGATAGGGGGGCAACGATACCCAAGAGATGCTCGGTTGGCCAAGGACTGGCCAAAGGTTGGGGAATGCGCTAGCGTCGCGGACAAAGAGGTAGCAGATGTTGCCGTGTCGAAGAATTGGGACGCTAACCGTGTCCTTGATGTGTCCAAGCACGCTGCTACCTTCGGTCGCCACCGTGAAGTTGGTTTGGATGACCAGTCGTGGACTGACAGACAATTGCGAGGCTTGGTTTGTCGAACCGGAACGTCCTATCTCTTTGAGCGTGTCACCCGCTAGTAGGTGGGGGTCCAAAGCACAGCCGCTGTCACCACAGGCACACAAACCGTTGGCCCGTATGTAGGCAAAAGCGACGGGATAACCCAGGTTTTGGTAGAAGCGGTATAGCTCCTCTACCAGTGACCCCAAGTCATCTACTCGAAATATTGGCATGTCAGCCACAAAATCACCTCGCTACCCAACTAAATAGGCCACTTTTGTGCCTATGTATATAGGTATGGCCACAAAATTTCCAAGACGCAGATCCCCAACATGGATCCCGTTCATCCGAAACCACTCCGTATTGACCGCGATCATCGTCGTCTTACTCATCCCTGTGGTGCACAATCTCGCCCTTGAGCTGGTGATCGGTGGCACTCTGATCATTGGCAACAGTGTCCCGATTCGCCACCATATTGTTACTGAGTGGATTACGATTCTGATTCACAAGCGAGCTTCTTGGTTCACATCATTGTTCTCATGGACCCGCACCTCATCGACCAAGACCCGAATCGCAAACCAAGTCGTTGAGATGGATCTGGGTATTTTTGGAACAGTGTCTATCAGCCGTCTCAACCAGACCGAGGGTGTCTTGTGGTATGACGACAAGAAAGGAACGAGGTCTGCATGGCTGGGTGTGTGGCTAATCCCATCCAGCAGCCACCTACTGCTCCTCTCAGATGCGGAACAACACAATGTGCTCGCCCAGTGGGGGCGCCTATTGGCCAGCCTGGCGGGACAGTCGGTGAGGCGGATGCAGTTCTTGACCGACGTCGTGGTCACCGCTGCTGTCGGTCCCAAGGAGATCCTCCGGCGCCTCATTGAGGAGAACCCAGATCTCGATCAGGGGTTGGTCACAAGGTATCGAGAGGTAGCCGAGCGTGTTGGCGATCAGGTCTATGACCGGCGAAGCTACCTCGTCACTGAGTTGTCAAAGATTGCTTCGGGCGAGACCGAAGCGCTCAAGTCGATGATTGACCAGATCGATCGGACCATCAAGGGCGTGGTGTCCGCGGCCCGATTGCTCGACTCGGATGAGCTGATCGAGGTTATCAGTGGAGCACAGAACCCCGATACCGCATTTTTGCGCCTGTTGCTCGGTTACTACGCGCCCGATCTGAACTCTCTTGTGCCGGTGCAGTACAACTTGGCATCGTCTACGACTGATATGGTTTTGCCCTATCACGTCTCGCGCACCTATGTGATCAACAACTTCCCCCAGATGTATGTCCCTGAGACCTGGCAGCTCAACCTATTGGGGAGCATCCCAGCAAACGTGGCTAGGTACGCGATCTCCTACACATGGACGGTGGGTGACCCAACGATGGCGCTTCGCCAGGCCGAACGCGAAGCCAACAAGGTCGAGATGGAGACGTTGAACCGGGCATCTGGGCGCGGTACTCAACGCATCATGTCGCGCGAGTATGCGGAGATGGAGGCTGCCCGCCAGACCGAGGCCGACCTCACGACCGGCGAGGCAATCCTCAGAGGGATTGGAACCATCACCATCACCGCTGATAGTTCAGCGATCATCGATGAGGCCGAGACCTGGTTGTACCGACAGGCGGGCATGTCCTATCTGAGCCTTAGACGAGCGGACTGGCGACATGACGAGGGTTGGGCTACCTCACTGCCACTGGCGATCATCCCTCCATATTTTGAAACCCACACCATCTCGACCCGACAGGCTCAGTCACTGTACCAGGCCCAAATCGCCTCGCCACTGCAGGTGCCTGGCATTCTTCTTGGACGCGATGATCTCTCTGGTGCTCCATTCTCGTGGGATCCCTTTGAACTCTATGCACGCCAGATCATCACCTCGCCGATTGCGATCGTTCTTGGTCAGGTTGGAACCGGTAAGTCGACCTTCTCGAAACTGCTGGCACTCCGGGGCGCAGGTGTGCATGGGTATGGATTCTTCGCGCTTGACCCGAAGGGTGAATACGCCGATACCGCACGCGAGCTGGACTTGCCCTACCTCATGCTCGCACCGGGCCAGACCCGGATTAACCCATTGGATCTTGACACTCCAAGTGCGAAGGCGACCATGCTATCGATCTTGGCAGCCTCGGTCATGGACCGTAACCTAAGTCCTGACGAAGCAGCAGCGATCGACAAGACAGCGGAGTTATTGGGCCAAGGTGCGACGTTAGCCGACGCGATCGATGTGCTTCGCGCGGTGCCACCGGAGCTGGTCTATGCGATGGGTACACCAACCAAGGCCGAGGCGATTCAGCGCCTGATCCCCGTGATAGCAGGACTACAACGATATCTAGGATCAGGCCAGCTCGGAGGACTCTTTGATGGTGAGACCTCCGTCACCGTGAACCCCAAAGGGATGATCATCAATCTGTCTGAGGTGTTCCGTGAGCCAGCTCTCTTTAAGCCAGTGTCAAATGTCGTGGCATTCTGGCTTCGCAACGCGATTTCCCACCTTGAGCAGCGATCATTCCTGATCGTTGACGAGGGTTGGGCAATCCTTGACAACCTAGCCGCGTTCTTACAGACAACCACGAAGCTCTCACGCTCCTACGGTGTCTCACTCGTGCTCACCATGCACGGGCTCTCAGACGTGCTAGGAGCTGCGAACACCGGTACTGCGACAGCGGGCAAGCTACAGACGATTATCGATGCGGTGCAATCAGCGTTCATCTTCTCAAACTCTGGTAACGAGATCGGGGTGATCGGTGAGACCTTTACACTCACGAACGCTGAGAAGAGCATTCTCAACTTAGAAGAGACATCGGGCAACTATCGAGGCCTCTTCCTCAGCCTGATAGGGAACCACCACTATCTCTGTCGAAGCGTGCTCGCGACCGCGGATTCAGAGACCACCAACACCGACCAGAACATGACGGCTGCGCTTGGGACACGACAGGGAGCTAAGCGAAACATCCTCGCGTCCGAGAAGATCTTTTCGCCATGGGAGTAGTCCGTGCATATACATACGGTAGCGCTCGGAATTTATCGCGAAAACCGGCCTATATAAGTTCCTTAGGAAGAAAGGAAGTGACATGACCTCCATCATGGCAACGATTATCGGAGCACTACCAGGGACCGGACAGATCACCACCATCATGTCCTCAATTCAGACGTTTCTCAATAGTTTCGTGCTGATCTTGGGCCCGGTGGTGTTTCTATTTGGACTGGTGGCACATGGTCTTGGCTCCACGCACAACTCTCAAGGGATGTCCCAGTGGGGTACGCGTGCGATGAAGGCTGGGGCTGGAATCGTTATCGGGGCAGTGCTCTTGAACGTGCTCTTCAGTGTGCTAAAGGGTCTCTAAGCAGAGTCGAGGAGCACAGTGGGGTAGTGCATCGACTCCTCCTAGCACGACAAGATAAGGCAAGACAAGATTAGGCACGATAAGGAGGACGCGAGTCCGTGGGTTCACTCATCACCAGCGTCATTATGGGCATCTTCAATGCAATTGGGGCTGCCCTCGCGGGAGCATTTCTGGCTGAACTCAAGCTAGTCCAGAGCTTTGCGGCTAATGACAACCTGCCATTTGGTGGCAACTTCGAGCATCTCCTTGGCTTCAACGCGATTGTCATCCCGGGCATCGCAATGCTGGTGTTTCTGGTGTGGTTAGTTGGCAAGGGCCTGACCGGAGGGAACTCCAAGGCCAGCACGGAGGATATGCTCAAGCGAGTCATCGGTGCCCTAGTGGTGTCGTTCGCCCTCAGCCTTATCGTCAACCCGATCCAGAGCCTGATCGGTGCGATGGACTCGGCACTTATGAACGTAGCGGGTGCGAGTGCACATGGTCTCTCGACTACCTTCGCAATGATTGCGACCACCAGTGCTATTGGAGGAATCGAGGACTCGATCTTCGTGTCGATCGTCATTCTTGTAGTCGGACTCATCCTCGCGGGAATTCTGATCCTGATGCTGATTCTCGCTCACGCAGTGGTCTACCTACTCATCTACTTTGCGCCGTACCTGACGCTATTTCGCAAGGATGGCTTTCGTGAAGCGGTCGAGGGGGTAACCGCTGCCTTGGCCATGCCCTTCATCATCACCTCAATCCTGGCCGTCGGCATCGCTATGATGGGCGCGACCAACGGCGCCCTGGGTGTCCAACCTATCACCGGCACCTTAACTGGTTCGATCGGTGGCCAAACGATTACTCAAGCGATCTCGTTGACGAGCGCTACCACGTCTACCAATGCCATCACTTACTTCTCCGACGCACTCGGCGGGCTTCTCATTCTCGGAGCTGCGGTGTTTCTTCCCAAGTTCATTCTGTCAATGGCGTTCCAAGCGGGTAACGCTATACATGACGCCTTCCGCTCTGGTCATCAACAGCTTGCCAGCACCGCTACGGCTGCCGCGAAACCAGCAGCGGGTGGCAAACTACACCAGCTAGCACAGAAGGCATCCTCAAAGCTGAGTGGTAGTAGCCAGGGGGATGTCTCAACAAGCCCACCCGGTGCCAACACCCGAACTTCGCCCGGAAGATCCAGCCTCCAGGACGCGGCAATGATAGGGAGCAAGTCGCCATCGGTCAGCCCGACCTCCCCCGAGAGTGTACCAATAGCCCAACCTACGAGTCCAGGATCAAATACGGGTACGCGAAGTGATTCAGCGTCTGCGCTGAGTGATGTGTCGGCACCACCGGCACCACCGAGGGCTAGTGCTACCGACTCACCCAATACAGACCCACCAAACGGAGACCCACCAAATACAGACCCACCCCTGTCGGAGGTGACACCTGATGTATCCACGGGTGAACCCCCGATCGCAACCGATCCCAACGAGGTCGATGCAGTAGTTGGAGCCGCAGCGCTCGCTAATGCCCGAGCTCAGGGAGCAGCCAGTGCCGCAAAGGATAAGGGAAGCGAAAAGGTGGAGTCAAAGCCTTTACGCGAAAGGGCAGCTCATGCCTTTGTGGATCACTACAAGGGTACCGCGAAGGCGATACCGAACATGGTTGTTGGGGCCTCTGGTGTCAGTCCTGAGCACCCTGTCCAAACTGGGATCAACCTGCGCTCATCATGGCGAACCGCTAAGCGAGAGAGCATCCATCAGGTCAAGGACCAACGGGCGATTGCCGAACAAAAGCAAGCAGCAGCAAAGGCACGCTCCTCGAAGGGAGATGAGCGCCCAGCCATGGACGAGACCCCACCAGTACAGGAGCCCGAACCGAGGCAGACCCCACCGGTCCAAGAACCCCCGACTAGTCCGGAGGCTGAGTAATGTTTCTGCGTCGGGCACAACCCTGTCCCGTGGTCCCTGCGGGGAAGCACCACTTCGAAGTTATTGTTGTCACCGACGACGCAACAGATCTGGTTCGAAAGGTGGTGCGTGCCCGCAGGACCAGCAGTGTGGTTGAGGTGTTTGTGACCACGGAGTCTGGTCATGACGCACGATGGCGGATAATCACCACTGACTCAAAGGCCGACCTGGACTGGCTCGGTGTCCCTTGGCCCCATGCTCATCCGCTCTCACTCAAGATGCGAAGTCGGGGTAGTTACGCCAAGACATTGAGGGGTACCTGGCGAGTGGGGATGCAGCTGATCCCCGTTGCCCATGAAGGGACCGAGCGTACCAAGTTGATCGGCTATCGCGGCATTGCGGGGATAAGCATATGGAGCCGGGCCGAAGACTTGGTAATGGGCTTTGCCCTCGAGGTTTCGGCACCGAGGGATGGCACCTTGATATGCCAGCGTGCTCTCCTCAACACGGCGGCACAAATCGGTGTTCGGTGTGAGGTTGCCTCAGATCCGGGTTTTGCCATGCTTGCCGAGAGCCTGTCGCGGTTGGATATTGCCCACGGGTAGGAGGTTTGTATGGCGCTGCCGGTGGCAACAACAGTTGCGAAGAAAGTAGGAGGGGCCAAGCTCGCCAAGATCATCGTCTTGGCTTGCCTTGGCTTCATCACGGCCATGGTGATGGTATCAACAATGTTCGTCGCTGCGGTGGCTACCTACTTGTATGGCACCCCTTGCAATGTGGCCCTGCTCGGTGGAGAGCTAGGCTGTAGCGCTGGTGGTTCCTCCTCTACGTCGACTGGATCTCTCTCGATCACCATTTCGTCACAGCAGCCAGCAGAGAGCGCTTATGCGTTGTCACACATTCCGAATAGGCAGACCAACCCCAGCGTCGTGACCTTTCCAATTCTCTATGCGGCCGCTACCGAGAATGGAGTGTGCAAACTGCCATGGACATTCTTGGCCGGGGTAACAAATCAGGAGTCGACCTTCGGTACCAGCACCAGTCCAGGTGTGCGCAGTGGTGCCAATGGTGCGGGAGCAGCGGGACCATTCCAGTTTGAACCAGCAACGTTCGCCTCCTACACAGCTCCAGTGCCGAACTTTGTCGGTGCGCTCCGCCCACCATCTGTCTACGATGCTGTAGATGCTACCTTTGCCGCCGCACGTCTACTCTGCTCGAACGGAATCCTGACCAACCCTGAGCTGGCACTGTGGACCTATAACGCGGGGATGAATGGTGTTCAGGTCATCATGGCCCACGGACAGCCCATCCAGTACGTCTTTAACGACGCACTCTTCTTGCACAGTTCTGACAATCCGCTTACCTACGTCAAGAGCGTTCTCGCCCACGCCAAACTCTACGCCGGGTCGAACACTGGATCAGGGTCCTCCATCCCAGTGAATATCGAAATTCCAACGTTCTCAACCTCAGCAGTGGGGGATACCCGTCTACGCCTAGCAGCATGGATGGCGGTTCTTGGGTCAGGCGGGAGTTGCGAACAGCTCGTCAACGTCGCATGCCCCAACGTGATACCGACAATACTGGCACGCCAAGGGATCACGCTGTCTGCTCAACCATCGCAAATGAGGCAGGAGCTAGCCAGTGCAACCACCCCCGAGCAGGGTGATATCATACTCTTCAAAGGGGCTACTGCGAACTACGGTGTAGTTGCCTCAGTAGGATCCCGAGTTCTTGGCCCATCCACGGTCGCTGTCGTTAGTGCCAACAGTGTTACCATCATCGCCATGAATGCCCTAATCAAGGTCGGCGCCCATGTTGGCTCATCAACGATCAGCTACGTTGGGGATCCGCTTCAGTGAGGATACGAGCAGTGGTGTGCTCATCCAAGTGAAGAGGAGGGGGTTCCGCTTGTTGAGCAGCTATAGCGTGCTACCGTGATCTTGGGTGCGATCTTCGCCTCGCCTGTTAGGTGTAACCAGTGCTGAGCTTTGGCTGTTGGCAGAAATTGTCGATCGACCTCCGAGTCAACAGACACAGCCCAGGTGTCTCGTGTTCGTAAGCGATGTTGAGAACGTCACGCCCATCGCAAATGTTAGCAACGACTATCAGTGGATTGGTGTTCACGTTCTAAGGGTACGCGTATCGGTCTAAAGAAACGCGTGACCCGTCGCCATTACGCGATCTAAGACCGAGCTATCTCGGTACTGGCCACGACATTCGACCTTTCCAGGTCCATACCGTTGCGTACTGCGTCTACCCATTCGCGGGTCGTGCTAACTGCTGCAAAGCGCGACTGCAGCACAAGCAGTACAGCCCGGTGGAGTTCTTCTGCACCCAGCGAACCCTGTTGATTGGCCATCGCCAAGGTGCCAGTTGCGTCAGAGAGGAACTCGACCGTCAAACCGTGGTGCAAGGCGTCACGGGCAGTAGATTCGTCGCAGTTTTGTGTCATATAGCCGACGATGACGATGGTGTCGATGGCATGAGTCTCCAGCCACATAGCAAGGTCAGTACCGACAAAAGCAGACGGCAATGTCTTTTCCACGTGATGGTCGCAGCTGCGGCTCGTTACGACCTCATGCAACGCATAACCGTTGCTCCCTTTGGCAAAAATTGGTGAGGTCTCTGGGGCCACCTGCTGGACGACCACGATTGGCATACCTAATTCCGCAGCGGTGTCCATCGCGATGCCAATGTTGGCCAAGCTGACGCTTAACTTGGGATACGAGATAGGGAGATTTCCTGATATGTACTCGTTCTGAACATCAATTACCACTAGTGCGCGTGTGGCCATGGTTGCTCATACTAACGACTGTGTATAGCTACCCCGTCCGCTGAGGGGTATCCCCGCTTGCGATAGCGGCCTTGAGTTATGATGTTGTTCGTGGATGAATGATGCTTGGTCCCCTTCGATATTCTGAGACACCCAACCATCGAAGGCGATGCAAAAACTCTGGCTCTCCTGACATGGATGTGGATGAAATCACCGTCTCGTAGGGCAACTGCAAGCCAGTCGATCCTAGAAGCTTGCTCACTAGTGCCAGGGTAGCCTTGGTGGAGTGGCACCCGTAGGAGCGAGCGACGATGGAGCGGACGCATGCGTTCTCTGTCCCTCGACTCTCCCATTTGACCCCTAAGTCTGATGGAGGCAAAGATCCCGTCTCGATGAGTTCGATGGTCTTACAAGAGCCGGACGAAGCTTGGCATTCGCGAGCTGAGAGGATCTGGTTGCATGAGTGATCAAGCATCTCATTCATCTCGTCGATTTCGAGGTCTCCAACAAAGATTGCCCGTAGGGACTCCGTCATCTCATAGGCTCGCCATCCCACCCAGCCAACGACGATGGCTTACTTTGCGTCGGCTAACGTGCCCCTTAGGCGACCTCTTTGAGCTCCATCCGTCGCCGCAGGGGACCAGTCATGGCGAGATACCCGAGCGCAACAAGAACCCCATCAACTCCGCAACCGACAAAGAGCCAGGTCGGCCCGAAGGCGTAGAACGCTGCTAGGCCGACTGCGGGTGCAACCAACCGTGCAATCCCCCAGGAGGAGCCTTGGATCCCGGCGTACCGACCTCGGAGCGCCGGTGGTGCAAGGTCGGCAATCACCGAACTCAAAATCCCGGCGGTCCCCACCTCTCCCACCGTCCACACGGCAATCGAAAACGCGTATCCCACGGTGCTGTGGGCGAGAATCGAAGAGGCTATCCCGACACCGACCACAGCCGTTGAGGCTGCGAGCAACGGCATCCTTGGCATTTTCTGTATCCACCGTGCCCCAAGAGGTTGGAGCACCACAATCAAGATCCCGTTGAGGGCAATGTCAATGCCGTAAGAGGCCGAGGAGAGCCCCGCGTGGACCATGGCAAGGGGTAAGGTGATGGACACCTGTTGGTAGAGCGAAGCATAGGCGACGCCGAGCACAACCAGAATGACCACTTGGCCGTCGTGCAAAACCGTTGTCAGGCCTCCAGAGGGTCGCTCGGAGCGGACGGGTCTGTCATGAGTTTCCTGAGTCCCGACCAACACCACCACGCCACCAAGTACGCAGCTCAAGCCATCCCCGAGAAAAAGATAACTGAACCCATGGGTCGAAAGAATCCCCGCAGCCGCCATCGCGACGGCAAAACCCAAGTTTGTGGCCCAAAACAACAAGGCGTAAGCACGCCGACGCTGCTCAGGACCGATCAGATCGGCCACCATGGCTGTCTGTGCGGGTCGCCCGAGGCCAAGCACAAAACCATAGCACAGTACTGCGATGCTCAGCCATGCGATGTTGTGAGCGAAGTAGACGGGTACGAGCAACAGACCCGCACCAAAGAGACTCGCGATAAGCACGATCTTTCGCCCGAATCGATCGGTGAGCACGCCCCCGGCGACGGGGGCTAAGAGTGCCCCAAGACCGAAGGCAACAAGTACAACTCCCACCAAGGGGAGTGGGACGAGCCTGGCATGAGTGAGGTAGAGAGTGAGAAACGGCACCACAAAGGAACCCATGCGGGTGACCAAGCGGCTCACGAAAAGAGCCCAAAACTGGCGTGGAAAAGATCTTCGGGAAGATGTCACCCGGCGCGGTCGTTTTCTAAACCAAGTTTCCTCTGCCCCAACACCACAACCCCTCGCCAAGACACCGAACTGACCCGTGTGGCATCTTCGAACTGTCGGGACCGATACAAAGCCCTCAGGTCGTCTGACGTCACCGCAAATCCATCGGACGACCACTCACTCGTACCAATGAGCCCACGCTCGTTACGCAGGTAAGCGATATATCCGGCCAGGCGGTAAGCATAGGTTGAGATCGCTGATTCAACAGGACGTAAGGCGTGTTTGCGTCGAAGCCAGCGACTTGCAGATGTACGGTAGATACCATCAACGAGAATCGACGGCGCTTCGACATGCTCTAGACAAAGTGCCTTCTCGCCAAGGAGAAACTCGATACGTTCACGGTCAAAATCGAGTGCCCGAACCACCCTAACTATCGATGTCATGAACTGATTCCCCGAAGCATTGCAACAATTGTAACATCAGGCTCTGACATGAAGTACGACTGCCCCCTCCGTCCAAGACGCAAGGAGCCTGTCGCCAAGCCCGCCATCGCTAAGGAAAGTCCAGATACTGAGTGCTTAGTTCCTCAGAGAGAAGACACCAAAAGAGTTGCTCTTTTTACGAAGTCTTTCGAACTCCAGGGGCGTCTTCCACATGAAAAGTGTCTTCTAGGCACCGTGTAGTGTCCTCCCACAGATTCCCACTTGTCCAACCTGCCAAGTACGCCTAACTCAAAAAGTGTCTTCTGCTAGCTCGGTTCCGGGGGAACAGCGACGGCATGTTAAGTTAATCAATTCGCTATCGTCACTACGATGTGCCCGTTCGCAGGATACTTAAGTAGTCCAACAGGGTATCCCGATCAGTCATCCCCGGACGCGAAGCTACCACATTCCACCAATCACCTAAGGCCACTCATACTGGAGGAGCGAGTGTGAAACGATGTATTGGCCCTGGTGACGATCACTCCACCTCTGGCTCTAATAGATGTCGTACGGGGATTCCATGAGCTGGTATCCTTTCCTTCGTTAAGGCCACCCTCAGACACCTGATTTAGACACCCACTCCTACGACGAGACCTCCGGATCACTCCAAAGCCATGTCCCTATAGTCTTTTACAAGCATCTCTGGGCGCAGGCGACAACACCCCCCCGGATCATCAATGACAGGGAAATTGAGTCATGCCAGGCCCAGTGACCTAACCTCGACCATCGAGGCTTACCTAAAAGGTAACGGGGCAGTTCCTCCCCGCTACCCTACTAAGAGGCAGCGACACCTCAAGGAGAGGACCATCAGCATCACGGTTTGCGCTGATCCATGCACGAAACGGGTGGCCAGACGATGTCGACGCCGCGAGCCAACGCAGAGTCTTCGACCCCGCCGACCAGACTGGTGCGCCCACACTTCGAGGCAGAGCGCAGCATTTCGCGATTAGAACGGCTGGATGAAGACACCAAGCAACGAGAACCCGATCGATGACAAGCGTGGGCTGCCTAGACGATCCTCGCCATGGCCGTTGGTAGCGATTTGCGTAGGGTACTTCATGGTGATCCTCGACACCATGGTCGTCAATGTCGCGCTTCCGGGAATCTCACGCAACCTGCATGCCTCAACGGGTGCATTGCAATGGACTGTCGACGCTTATAGCCTCGTGTTCGGCGCGCTGCTGCTTTCCGCTGGCGCACTGGGAGACCGCCGGGGAGCGAAGGGTGTCTTCCAAATCGGCATGGCCATCTTTGGGCTCTCTTCGCTCGCATGTGGGCTTGCCCCCACGACCGACGTGCTCATCGTAGCGCGGTGCGTCGAAGGCCTAGGCGCCGCTCTCGCGGTGCCAGCCTCTCTCTCGCTGTTACAAGCCGCTTACCCTGACCAGGCAGCTCGACGTCGGGCCTTCGGAATCTGGGGTGCGGTGGCTGGCATCGCTGCCGGTGCCGGCCCGGTGGTGGGTGGTGCACTCGTGTCGGGGTTCGGATGGCGTTCGGTATTCTTTATGAACGTGCCTATCGGTGTCGCAGGTCTGGCACTTGCAGCCCGGTTCCTGCCGTCTCTGCCACGGAGACCTCGCGGTGCCGACGTCGCCGGGCAGCTAGTAGGGGTCGTGTCTCTCGTGGGTCTCACGGCAGCCCTTATCAAGGTTGGTGCATCCGGCTGGGCGTCCCCAGTGGTGGTGACCGGTCTGGCCGTGTTCGTCGTGGCCGGAGGCGCATTTATCCTTATCGAGCGCCGTGTGAGCAGCCCCGTGCTACCGATGGGTCTGCTGTCCTCTCCCACGTTCTCGTCGGCGACAGCTGTCGGACTGCTGATCAACCTCGGCTTTTACGGTGAGCTATTTGTCATGAGCATCTACCTCCAAGAATTCCGCGGGTTCACCCCGCTTGCCGCCGGGATGGCACTGACACCAGAGCTTGCTATGGCGATCTTTGGTTCGAGCGTCTCTGGCCGGGTGATGGCCCACACCGGGCCACGGCTCCCCATGCTGGTGGGTCTCGTCGTGGGTGGCTTAGGGCTGGCGAGCCTTGTCATTAGCGGAGCCCACAATTCCTACTGGCTACTTGTGGTCCCTCTCATGGCAGCAGGACTCGGCATGTCGCTGGTGATGCCGGCTGCGACCGCAGCAGTCATGGAAGCGGCACCGACCGAGCGAGGAGGGATCGCCTCGGGAACGCTAAACGCTGCCCGCCAGGTGGGCGGCGTGATCGGCGTCGCCATTTTCGGAACCCTCATCGCATCCCGAGGAGCCTTCGTCACTGGTCTGCGCACCGGAATGATGATTGCTAGCGGAGTATTCTTTCTAGGGGCCTTACTCACTGCGCTCTATGTCGGCCGGGCGCGTCGCTAGCGTTGTTGTGCCTCCCGTTCTGAGTAGCTGTCGAGCAGAGTTAAGCCAGACCGGTGCGGCGTCTAGGCATTGTCAGCTATATCCCGGCACGTAACATGGAGCAATGCGGATTTTTCTGGCAGGTGCGAGCGGCGTGATCGGTCGGCACCTCGTACCATTGCTCGTCGGAGAGGGTCACACTGTCGCGGGGATGACCCGCACCCCGGGAAAGGTGGACTGGTTGCGAGACGTTGGCGCCGAACCGATCGTCTGCGACGTCTTCGAGCGCGATACATTGCTCCGAGTCATGGCCGATTTTTCGCCTGAACTCGTGGTTCACCAGCTTACTGACCTGCCTAACGACCCCGCAGAGGTTCGCAAGCAGGCGTTGGCCAACAGGCGGATGCGACGTGAGGGGACGACTAACCTTGTCGATGCGGCGTCCACTTGCGGTGCCCGGATGATTGCCCAGAGCGTCGCCTGGTCGCTTCCTGGCGACGATGCCGAAGCCGTCGAGTTCCTTGAGCGCACGGTACTTGGCGCCGGTGGAGTTGTCGTCCGCTACGGACAGTTCTACGGTCCCGACACCTATTACCAGGATGCGCCGCCAGGTCCGCCTCGGATCCGCATCGACGAGGCCGCTCGACTCACCGTCATGTCCCTGGGAGTTCAAAGTGGGATCGTTGATGTCTTCGAGAGCATGGGAGCATAGGTTAGATACCGTGGCTTTCACCACTGAGACCGCAGAGAGCTTCCAAAAAGGATTACGACATAATCGCACCGAGTCCGCATCCGTCGCCTTAACTCCGGCCGGTGAAGTCCAAGAACGTGGTGGGGTGCTCCGATGCTTGCCGAATGGGCGAGACGTTCAATGGTTCGGATCTCGGCCGTCACCAGTTTGCTTGTGTTGTCGTGGCCCGATTCGGGCAAGGTGGGAGTATTGATACAAGTCATGAGGGTTTTTCTGTCGACGGCTGGGGCGCGGTTGAGACCGCTGTGGGCCGACTATGTACTCCTCTCGAAGATGGAGGTCTTGAACGCCACTGGCGTAGTTGGTTAGACGAACATCACCCACCGTCGTTACTAAGTAGTCATCACTATCGTGACTTGATCCTGTCATATCTGAATGTTGTGACCGGTGATCGATGTACGCTAATCTCCCGTCACTGCCATGTCGTAATCCCGCCAACCTATCGCCTCACCAGGTACTACTCTGTCATCATGCATGAGGATTTCGACCGGTGCTACAGAGCGATGCAATCTAAAGATAGACGCTTCGACGGCTGGTTCGTGGTCGCTGTCGAGACCACTAGAATCTACTGTCGACCAAGCTGCCCGGGTCATTCACCTTTGGCGCGCAACGTTACCTTTTACCCGACGGCGGCTGCGGCACAGCATGCAGGGTTTCGGGCTTGCAAGCGGTGTCGGCCGGACGCGTCGCCCGGATCGCCCGAATGGGACATCCGTCAAGACTTGGTGGGACGGGCAACGAGGCTTATCCTCGATGGCACTGTAGATCGGGTGGGTGTTGCTGGTCTCGCATCGCATCTCGGTTATAGCGTCCGCCAGTTGGAGCGCCACCTCGTGACGGAGCTCGGTGCTGGTCCCCTCTCTCTCGCCCGGGCCAATCGAGCCCAGACGGCACGGTTGCTCATCGAGACCACGGCCATGACCTTTAGCGAGGTCGCATTCGCAGCAGGGTTCTCCAGCATTCGCCAGTTCAACGACACTGTGCGCACGATATTCGCCAACACCCCGAGCGAGCTACGAGCTCGTGCCGCCGGTAAGGGCACTTCGGAAGTGGCGGGGGAAAGCGGGCCTCCGGGCACTCTCGTCTTCCGCCTCCCCTTTCGCGCACCGTTTGTTCCGACTAGTCTCTTCGGCCACCTGGCGGCTACCGCTATACCCGGTTGCGAGGAGGTCCGTAATGGTGCGTACCGCCGGACGCTTCGGCTTCCCAACGGCAACGGCATCGTCGCTCTTACCCCACTCTCGGACCATGTGGTCTGCCGACTGACCCTCGACAATCTGCGCGACATTCCAGTCGCCATCGCCAGATGTCGCTGGCTTCTAGATCTGGATGCAGATCCTGGAGCGGTCACCGACGCGCTATCTGGAGACTCGGTGCTTGTTTCCCAAGTGCTACGAGCTCCCGGTCGGCGCATCCCTCGCAGCGTCGACGGCGCCGAGATGGCGATACGGGTTATACTCGGCCAACAGGTTTCGACCAGCGCCGCGCGCACTCACGGTGCGCGTTTGGCAGAGTGTTACGGCACCCCGATTGATGACCCCGCCGGCGGGCTGAACCGAATCTTTCCCACAAGCGAAGCCTTCCAGGAGATCGGCCCGGATGCTCTCGCCATGCCTAGGAGCCGCCAGACAGCGGTATTCGCTTTGGCAACAGCGTTGGCCAGCGGTGCCATCGAGCTCGACCCCGGTACTGACCGGGAGCGCACACTCCATCAGCTGGCCAGACTCGCCGGTATCGGACCATGGACGCTCGAGCAGATCTCCATGCGTGTGCTTGGCGACCCTGATGCTTTCCCCAACACCGACATGGGCGTGGTGAAGGGCGCAAAGGAGCTTGGCCTGCCTGTGACCCCTGCGGCGCTGGTCGCCCACAGCCGAAGATGGCGACCCTGGCGATCCTGTGCGGTGCAGTACCTTTGGGCGACTCAAGACCACCCAATAAACAACTGGGTAACGGAGGGTCAACCATGCGTTTAACCCGTTATCGAATCATCAACAGTCCGGTCGGATTGCTCACTCTGGCAGGTCAGAGTACATGCCTTACCAACCTGGTAATGGAAAAAACGGCCCATCCGCCTTCTGAGCGCCACCAGTGGGTCAAGGACGCGGCGGCATTCGCAGATGTAGTTGCTCAGCTTGAAGCCTATTTTGCCGCACAGCGGACGGCCTTCGATGTCGCCCTGTGCCCAGGGGGAACCAGTTTCCAGCGAAAGGTATGGAAAGCCCTGTCGGAGATCCCCTATGGTGAGACCAGCTCCTATGGTGACATTGCGCGCCGGATCGGTCAGCCCGGTGCCGCTCGGGCTGTCGGGTTAGCGAACGGACATAATCCAATTGCCATCATCGTCCCATGTCACCGGGTCGTCGGGGCAAACGGCGCCCTCACGGGATATGCCGGTGGGTTGGATGCAAAACGTACCCTGCTCGACCTGGAGCTGGGGCATCGTCGCGAGGCACAGCGCAAATAGCGCGTTCTACATAATGTGCTACAACATCTGCCATTGTGGAGCGAGACTAGGCCGCGACAGACCGGCCCGTGGACCCCGACAGTGTGCCGTTACTGGGATTTGAGCGTTTAGTCGGGGTCGACTAGGTGTCGTGGCCCATCGCGAACGTATCTCATGCGCGTGGCAAGCCCATCACTGTGCGATTATCGCGCATATGGCGGGTGATGTCCCGGACTATCCGCTACCAAACTGGGTGTGCTCCGAGGATGTCCTAGTCGGGGGTGCTCAACGCCTTCACGAGGCGAGTGTTGGGTTCGCCTCTGATGGCGGGTCCTCGCAGCCTCCCGTGAAATTCCCTAGCGAGGTCATGCGCCGCAACGACTCCGCACCTCATCAACTCGTCTTTGACCACGGGAAGATAGTTGGGCTGTCGAGTTCGACTACTGTTCACCCGGACACAGTCTGCGAGACATTATCTTAGCTACTTGCATCGGCCCCTTTAGTGCCAATCCACCTGAGGATGCTCCAGATATGGACCAGGCACCAACGTCGAGTCGAGCTGATCCTCGACGCGTAGGGTGCCGATCTAGCCATCTCCTGGTGTGACGTTGTTCGGGTGTCGATCATCCGACTCCATGGCTTGGTGGCATTTTCATCGCTTAAGGAGACCGAACTCCAGAAACCCAATCTGCTCACGGAAACCGAAGGCTATAACCGCAGCGGCCGCTACTAGTTACTGCTACGTTTGTTAGGCCATCAGGCCCCTGTCGATCCAAGCCTCAACTGTGAGATGGTTCTAAAGTACATGTTTGTCGTGTGTTCATGGCCTAGCACTCAGAAACTGCGATGTCGATAACGCGAGCACCAGTCCAGTTCCGATGGTGAGTCGACGACACATCTCGCGCACGGGTTGTCGTGTCCCGAAGTTGGCTGGTTCTGAGGTCCAATCGAGGAGCGATTCAATCTTGTCCGTCCGACAAACACCTCGAGTTGTCTACTAGGCAACCCAGATGAGTTGCCTTGGCGGTGACTGCGACGTCTTCGGTGGGATCGTCGCCGAGCCAGCTGGGCAACACCGCTGGACATTGCTCCGATTCCAGGGTTCTGAATTGATGTGTGGTAGTGGACGTTGAACGGAACAACTCGCCGTATTGCAAACTTGACTGATTAACTGTTATACTGGTAGACATGCAAGTGACCCCTGTCAGCGTTGCTGACGCTGTCGCAGACGAGTTGCGTCGTCGTCTACTGGCGGGCCATTATCTGGCAGGCGAACAGTTGCGCGACACCGACCTGTCTGAGGAATTTGGTATCGCTCGTCCGACTGTTCGAGTGGCCGTACAGATGCTCGTCGCTGATGGGCTTCTGGAGAGAGGTCGCGGTCGAAGTGCGGAGGTGCGCCGTTTCACGGCCTCAGACGCGGTTGATCTGTACACACTGCGTCGGCCAATTGAGACGCGAGCTCTTGAGTTAGTCATTGAGGGTGACCACCGGCTTGACGGGATTGCTTTGGCAATGGATCGCTTTGCGGCACTGGAGTCGGACTCTGCGTGGGATGTCGTTGCTGACCATGATATTGGTTTTCACCGCGCAGTTTTTGTCGCCGCTGGTTCACCCCACCTACTACGTACTTTTGATGATGTCGGCTCCGAGATGCGCCTACTCATCGCCCAGCTACGACCCAGCTACGGCAGCGTAGCAGATCTCGCCGGTGAGCATGAGCCCATGCTCCTCGCTTTAAAAGCTCGGGACCTAAGCAGGGCAAAGTCACTCTGGGACATGCATTTCGACGAGTCCGAACAGTTCTTTCTGAATCTCATAAAGGAGCGTACACTATGAACCTGACTGACTTTGAGGCTCTGAGCTTCGACTGCTACGGTACTCTGATCGACTGGGAGGCGGGGATCTCAGCAGTTCTCGAACCTTGGGCAGCCGCCAACGGTCTTCAGATGACTAACGAGGAGCTCTTGATTGCCTACGGCACGCAAGAGGCACAAGCGGAGGCTGAACATCCAGCCGAACTATATCCTGCGATTCTTGCGCGCGCGATACGCACACTCGGCGCACAATTAGGCGTACCGGTGACAGATGCCGTTGCGGAGACATTCTCGAACTCCGTCCCCAATTGGCCCGCCTTCAGTGATTCGAGGGAAGCCCTAATCAGGCTATCTCATCACTACAAGTTGATCATACTCTCCAACGTCGATCGTGCTTCATTTGCGCGCTCTAACGAACGCTTGGGCGTAACGTTCGCCGGGATTCTCACCGCGCAGGATGTTGGATCCTACAAGCCCTCTCCACGCAACTTTGAAGCGCTTCTTGCTGAGAGTGACCGGCTGGGAGTAGGGCAGGGAAAGCTCCTTCATGTGGCGCAGAGTCTCTTCCACGATCACCTACCTGCTCAGGCAATAGGCCTGCACACCGTCTGGATTAACCGACGCCACGACAACCCAGGTTGGGGTGCCACCCCAGAACCGCCAGCCTCTGTAAAACCAGACTGGACCTTTACATCAATGGACGCTCTTGCTGACGCCGTGGAGTCTGAACTTGCCTAAGTCCCTTCTTGGAGAACGTCTGAGCCGGTGGTGTTCTCAAACAATTCCCATCACACTGTCTGTGGTAGGCAGCATTGATCAACTCACTAACCTTCGTCTATCGAGGCTGACTTTCTTCGCCTGCTCACCTTGACAACGAAGGCTCGTCGCGCCTTCGGGAGTTGTGGGGTCAGTCGCATTATCGTAGGCGCGGTCTGGAAGGCCCCTCGCGCCCGGTTCACTTCGTTTGTGAGACTGCTCCGCCCAATCCCATATGCAGGGTGAGGGCGGAAGACATGCAGACAATCGGAAAATTATCCGCAGAGACGACTTTACGCGTTTCCTTAGTCAAGCAATGGAAGACACTCCAAGAACCCTAAAAATTACGAACACCCGGAAGTTTGGCCACACGAAGGGCAGGCATAACAATTCCCAGTCCGCAACATTGACGTTCCACAGGTATAGCACATCGGTGAATCCACGTGCCGTTGAGGTGAAACCTTCAGTGTCGTCTCGGAGCCAACTCGAACGGTTGACCCAAGTGCAGGCTTTGGTATCGCATCCAGTGGCTCTTGACCCAAGGCCTTGGTCAGTACTGCTATCCCCCCAGCGCTTGTCCCTCGGGTAGTCTCGCTCGATTGGGCATCGATAGCTGCGTGTACCGCTCGTTCAGCCGTACTATGGATGCCATGTTCTGCTCGTGAATCGGCATCCATGTAGTCGAGTGCGATACGTCGGAAGAGATAGTCCACCAGGCTGGATGCGATCCTCAACTCTGCGTCATCGGTGATCCCAGCGGGTTCAAAACGCATATTGGTGAACTTTCGCACAAAGGACTCTAGGGGAACCCCGTGTTGAAGCCCAAGGCTAACTGCGATCGAGAAGGCGTCCATGATGCCCGCGATCGTCGATCCCTGCTTGGAGATCTTGACAAAGATCTCACCAGGCCGTCCGTCGTCGTACTCTCCAACGGTTGCGTATCCCTCAGCACCCCCGACTTCAAAGGCATAGGTACGTGATCGTCTCTGCCTCGGTAGCCGTTCACGCACTGGGTTGTCGAGCATCGCTTCGAGTTCTCTGACGCGCAGAGAGAGTGCGGTGGTGATGCCCTCGGCCTCGAGCGCTAGGTCTCGCCAGATGTTGTCATCGGTGGCTTCAACGCCAGCCGTGCTGGTGCCCGAGAGCGGTTGGGCGACCTTGCAGTTGTCACGGTAGATTGCGATGGCTTTCAAACCCAATATCCACCCTTGGATGTAGAGCTCCTCGATTAACTCAACAGATGTGTCCTCAGGGACATTCACGGTCTTTGAGATTGCGCCGGAGAGGAAGGGTTGAACTGCGGCCATCATCTCTAAATGCCCCATTGCTGAGATGGGATTCGTGCCGACAGCTGTGGCAAAGATCGGTCCGTGCTCGAGGCGCAACAGTCCACTCGCGAGAAGATCTCCATCCCCGTTCGCAATGAACGAAGCGATGCTCTCACGTTCGGCAGCACTGTATCCCAAGCGCTCAAGAGCGACCTGAACCGAGCGCAGTGGAAGCACCATGGTCGAGCCGTCGATAGTGTTCTTATATGTCACCAGCGAGAACGCAGGCTCGATTCCTGTGGTTTCACAGTCCATCAAGAACGAGATCGTGCCTGTTGGCGCGAGCAACGTCGCCTGAGCGTTTCGAACACCATACTCGCGTGCGAGAGTCAGGGTCTCATCCCAGACGTCCCGGGCGGTTTGGAGTAGATCAACAGGTGCCTGGCTCTCATTGATCTTGGTGAGCGCGTCGCGGTGCATCTCGAGCACCTGGAGCACTGCATCGGCATCCTGAGAGTAGCCGGGAAATGGCCCCAATTGACGGGCAAGCTCAGCGCTTGTACGGTATGCAACACCGGTCATGAGCGCGGTTAATACGGCGCTGAGTTGTCGAGCCTGCGGCGAATCATAGGGGAGACCGAGTGTCATCAGCAATGCGCCAAGGTTCGAGTAACCGAGTCCAAGTTGACGATAGGAGTGGGTTGTTCTTGCGATTGCCCCGGTTGGATACTCAGCGAGGTTGATGAGGATATCCTGAGCAGTGTAGATGAGTTGCGCCACGTGGACGAATGACTCCACATCGAATGAGCCATCGTCATTGAGAAACTTGAGTAGGTTGATTGAGGCAAGGTTGCACGATGAGTTGTCGAGGGACATGTACTCCGAACAGTTGTGGACGAATACCCCCGAGAGTGCTGCTGCGCGCATCTCGCCCGACACCGAGGTGACGATAGCAAAGTTATGCAGCTCGTCAACCTCGCCATCGAATACGTCGGCGCGTCCAACCGGTTTGATTGATGCAACCTTATGGTTGGCCGGGATAGTTGGATTTACGACGAACGGTTCATGTTCGGAGTCGAACCGCTCCAGACTATCGCCTGGCTGTAGCTCGATCACAGGAATGTACGAGCCATCGTTGAGCATAAATAGGTGATCTGGAGTGCAGCGCACCGAAGAACCATCATCAAGTGTTACCTCAACGATCTCGGCATTAGCTCTCGTCATGCGGACATTGCGCATAGTTCGGATGACAGTGTTGCCCTTTGCATCCTTGGCATAGACGGGGGCGTCGGTGCCAACGAGCTCATCTATCCGTACAGCATTGCGCCCGTCCGCTGTGGCCACCAACGTCTCTCCGGTGAAGCATGGGTTCGATCCGTTTATCCTCCCCGCACTGGGCGTGGTGTGCCAACGGTTGATCGTCGAGTCGTACTGCATCCCTGGATCCGCACACCCCCAAGCAGCCTGGGCGATTTTGCGCATGAGATCCTTGGCCGCCACCTGTTTGATCACCTCACCAGTAGTGACGCTCCGAAGATCCCAACTCCCATCTTCGAAAACAGCCTCCATGAACTCATCGGTGACACGAACTGAGTTGTTTGCATTCTGGTATTGGATCGAGATGATGTCCTTACCGTCGATGCCCATGTCGAAACCCGCTTGAGCCAAGACTCGTGCTTTGCGCTCTTCATTGGCTTTGGTTTCGATGAACTCCTCGATGTCAGGATGATCGACATTGAGGATGACCATCTTGGCCGCGCGGCGCGTCTTACCTCCAGACTTGATGGTTCCAGCCGAGGCATCGGCTCCGCGCATGAACGATACCGGCCCTGAGGCGGTTCCGCCACCCTTTAGCAGTTCTACCGATGATCGAATCGCCGACAGGTTTACACCTGCGCCGGATCCACCCTTGAAAATGAGCCCCTCTTCTCGATACCAATTGAGAATCGATTCCATCTCGTCACCAACGGAGAGGATAAAACAGGCTGATGCCTGCTGGGGAACTCCCTCAACACCGATATTGAACCAGACCGGCGAGTTAAAGGATGCAAGCTGGTTGGTGAGGACATACGTGAGTTCGTCGAGGAAGATGCCGACCTCGTTCTCATCCGTCAGATACCCGTCTGCGACACCCCGTGCCCCGATTGCAACCACAACTCGGTGAACAACTTGCGCGAGCGAGGATTCACGTTCCTCACTGCCAGGGGTCCCCCTGAAGTACTTCTGGGCAAGGATGGTCGTGGCGTTGTTCGACCAGGTTGCGGGGACTTCTACTCCGCGCTGCTCAAACGCGATGGTACCATCGGTGCGGGTGATCACGACATCGCGCTTCTCCCACTGGAGTTCAGGATTTCGGTTGGTCGTGTAGTGTCGGTCAAACATGTGCCGTCCTTAAGGATCGAGGTTCTAGAGGGATTTCGTCCCCGGTGATATGTATGCACGAACGTTGCTGGCTTGGCCGAGCGGAGTTTGTGTACTTCCGAGCCCCTGTAATGTGTTCGATTACCACACAGACACTACATAGGCCGGTTTTCCGGAAATCTGCACGCTCACCCCCAATCTTCTTCTAAAAGTTCTGGTCGAGGGGGTTCCGGCGGATCTTCGACTATGGGGTCGACTGGTGGAACATCGGAAGCATCGCTCGTGACCTCCGTGTAACGTATCTCGATCTCGGGCATGTATTTTTTGTAATACTCCAGCTGGTTCGGATGGAAGAGTTCCGCGGGTATTACCCCCGGTGGGAGTATGGGCTTTTCCGCGCTTGCTTTCAGGTGGTTGATGAGCTCCTCGTGAAACGTGTCCTTGATCCCACACTTCTCGCGAAAGTCAGCAAGCTCCCTCTGTCGTGGATCAACCCAGGGAGTCGTAGTCTGTCCCAGCGCGCTCCAGTGCTTAACCAGCGCTCTCGGGGTAAGTTCCCAGTCCGGGTGCATCGAGCGATACGCCTGAGCCTTGGCATGGATCAGCCCTGGAGTTATATCCGGTTGGTGACGGACTTCTGCAACCGCCGACCCGATAGCTGTCCCCTCGGACTTGGTGAGGTTATCGAGATCATGCCCACAGGCAACAGCCATCGCGTCAAAGAGCGGGTCTCGTTTCCTAACCTGGGGACCACTGGTGGTTTCCCTAGTGGTTGATCGCGTTTGTCTTGTACGTCTCGCCTTTGGGTTCGCCGCGGAGGGTGTGATTGGGTTGTGGACCACCTTGAGTTCAGGTGAGTCAGCTAGCTCGCTCACGCGGTCAGAAAGACCGGTTTGTGGCTCGGTGTATTTTCCCTGTTCGGCTAAAGAAGCTTTAGCTTCTTTTTCTATGTCTATGTCTCTGTCTATGGTGTGTTGCAACGTTGTTACCGGTAACGGCGTTGTAACGTTACTATGTTGTTTCTTGTAACGGTGATTCGCTACCCGTACGGCTGCGTCATCAGATTCAAATTGCCGGTTTGACCAGGCAGTTACAGCCCAAGCGTTCTTTGTGTCATCCCAATAGATCAGCTCTAGGTCCTGGAAGAGTTTGAGTCCTGCGTGGACATCCTGCACGCGTAAATTTGCATATTGGCTCAGACTCAGCTCGTCCACAGCTAAGGTCTGGGTCAGCATCAGCTCTCCACTAATTGGGGACTCTCTGGCAGCAGATAACACCGCTACCCACAGCCAACGGTGGGTCACAGACAGCCTCATAATTTTCATGTCCCGCATGGTTTTGGTGTACATCCGGAACCACATTTGCTTTCGTCTTGCCATTATTGTTCCTCCTCCTGTGCGCTAGGCGCATCATGTGTTTCGGACTTGTCGAGCTGCTCTAGGTGCACAAGAAGTTCCTGGCGTACATGCTGGATCGCGGACCACAGACCACGGGGTCGGCTGGGCTGATCAGCAATGGCCTCAACTGTTGTAAGTGCATCGATGTCCAAATAGGTCTGGACCGCCAGAGTCATAAGGCCCGCAGTCAAGTGTTCTTCACAGTGAAGCCACAGGTCTGCTTTGTCTAGAAGCACAAGAAGACTCAACAACTCCCTCTCTGAAAGGGGTGGATAGTCAACCCAACCTTGGTCGTTGCCGTCCTTGAGTGATTTGCGTTTGGGGTGGTTCATGAACCCTCCCTGAGGGGACAGAAGTCGTGAAGTGGCACTGTTGCTCCTTTCGGGTCGTTGCCTCAAGCGAGACGGGGACTATGACTAACTACATAGGCGCTAAATGGGAATGTCTTAGGGTACGGTCAGAAAAATGACTCCACCTTTGTGAGAACATCCCGACACATCAGGTGAAATATTGCACCAAGGTCCATGGCGACCAAGTGAAAGGTGGGGTAGTGATACCACCACCAACAGCACCAACCACAGACGAAGAAGACGATTACGATAACTTCTCGCACCCCACCCGTCTCGGCCAGCATGGGGATCCGGACTCTCCAGGTAACTGGCCAGAGCAGTGGGGTCCCTCTGGCGCTAAAGACCTCGATCGCAACGCTTCCACCGAAGCCGAGTAGGAGTGTCAATACAAACCAGCGGGTGGGCAAGGGATGAAATCCTGGAAAGTGCTCAGAGACCAATGCCCAGATCACAAACCCAGTGATGGCCCAATAGATCACAATTGCGGAGATGGCGTCTTGTATGAGGTGTCTCAGGATGGTCTTGAAGAAGTACTTGGCGAACACATAAAAGAACCATCCAGCTAAGAACATCTGAAAATGTGCGTAGATAGTACTAGGAAGGAGCGTTACGAGTTCGCCCAGCGCTACAAAGGCGATGAGCGCAACAACTGAATGGAGAAACTTGACGTGCATCGCAGACTGAACGCGATCGACAATCGTTCGACCAAACGGAAGCGTGAGAGTGGCTGGCGGGTACTTGGCGTGGTCGCCCGCGAACTCATAGGCAGCATCAAGGTCGGGCAAGCACCCGGCCCAACACGCCAAGACACCGGCTTCAATCCCATAGGGGAGGACGCGCGTGGTGTTCCAGGCGATCGAGCCCGCTACCAATCCAACGATCACCGCCTTGTTTCTCGTTTGCATGTCACCACTCTCGCTTCGCTTGCGCAGTATGTATGCACCGAAATGCGAAGTTGGTCCTGCAGGTGAAGCCCGCTTCAAACTGGTCGCCTCAGGGTCACGAACGGTTCTTCGACACCCTGGTCCCGGTGCGTGCAGTAGGACTGATGGGGGTTGTGGTCCTTGCCGCAGCGTTGGCTACCGGGGTGTTATTGGTCACGCACGCCTGGTTGGTCGCCGCCTTGTTCGGTCTCACTGGTGGGATCTTCGTTCTCGGTGCGCTCAGTGATTCCCGCACCGGCACGATTCCCAATGCACTGATGGCCTCAGCCGCGCTCGCCTCCATCGCGTTGCAGGTGGATGTGAATGGCTGGCCGGGTGCTGCTATCCGCGTTACCTGCATCGCGGTGGTCTGGATCGTCTTTGCGAGCCTGCGCCATGGCCGTAGCGGCGCTGGCGGTGGCGATTTGAAGATGATCGGCGTAACCTGGCTGACGCTCGGAGTGTTCCCAGTTCTTGCCGGTCTTGTAGCGCTCATGGGGTGGGCCCTCATACTCGTAGTCATTCTCAGTGCCCTCCAGCTATGTCATGTCAGGCACTTCCGCGCCGGTCCAGCGCTTGCGATTGCTGCGATAATTTCGTGGATTATTGCGCTGGCCATACTTTTTTGAAAAATGTGCCTATGTAGTACCAGTAGCGACCGGATCTGAATTCACGAAAGGCGGCTGCGTAGGCGATGTTGAAGAAGAAAGCGCGATCCAAGGACCTAGACGCTGAGGGTGGTGTCACGCAAAGCGAGGCACCTCCTCAGCGCAGACGGAGTAGTTCGCGAGTCAAGTCCGGAGTCGCTCCCGGTAAGTCCCAACGCAGACTCGCGCGCGTCATGTTGCTCGTCGCTGTTGGACTCGTTGGAGTTACGGGTGGCGTCGTTCTCTTGAGCCGTTCGACAAGCACCACCCCTGTCTATGTCACAACGAGAGCTATCCCTGCTGGTGCACGGATCATTCCTGCTGACATAGGAGTAGCGAACATCTCAACTCCCGGTGTACCGGGTGCCTTGTCGTTGGGACAGATCCTCACCGCCCACGCCACGGTTGGTCTGTTGCCTGGAGAAGTACTGACCTCCGGGCTGGTGAGTGCAGGACACCTCGGGGTGAGTCAGGCCGTCATTGGCTTAGACCTATCCCCAGGACACCTTCCAAGTGCCGGGGTTAACGTTGGAGGTCGGGTAGAGGTGGTCTTTACTGGTCAACAGCCGCTCAGCACTGGCCCAAAGGGGAGCGTTGCGAATCCTGGCATGGTGCTTGGCGCAGGAACGGTCACCTCAATCATCCCTGGAACATCGGGCTCTGGGACCTTAGTGGATCTCCTGGTGTCTAAAGATCTGGCCCCAACACTGAGCACCGCTGGGGCAAACAGTGACATCTCCCTAGCACGGGTATCGGGATAACATGGCGTTGGTCGTACTCACGCAGGTTGCTGGAGGAGTCGGAACAACAACTCTAGCCGCCAACTTGACAAACCTGTGGCCGCTTCACCCTCGTATCTTGCTCGAGCTCGGTATCACCGGTGGAAGCCTCATGCAGGTTATGGGCTTTGATGCGCAAGCTTCTAACACGCCAGCGTCACTATCGGACCTCTTGGCCGACGGCTATGACCTCGGCCTCTCAGAGGTCCAGGCACCCAGCCTCGCTGGTCGTAATCCCGAGGGGTGGGAGCTGCCGGTCGTGCCCGCACCGGTTATCCCTGATTTTCCTCGTCCTGGTGAGCCCATGTGGTGGCAGAAGCGCGTTGACCTCGCCTTGAGTACCAACTTGGATGTCATTGTTGACCTGGGTAGGGTCGCACCCGAGCACATGGGTATCCATAACCGCGTGTTGAATACCGCAGCGATCATCCTCGTGGTGGTGCGTAACATAGAGGAGGCACGACGAGCAGTCGCACGACTCACCCTCTATCAGGATCGCCTGGCAATCGTGGTGATCTCTAAGTTGCGTTCGATGCCCCAAGAGGTCACCGATGCGACTGGTGGGGTCCTTTGCGCAGAGGTGTTGCCCTTCGATGAGGATATCGCTATACACCTGTGGCGAAATGCGCTCGTCACCGAGTCGAAGGCCAAGAAGCCCAGCAAGCAATATCTAGATGGAGTAAGCCATCTCGCTCACTACCTGAGAGGAGCAGAGTTGAATGCCTGAGGTCGCGGCCACCACCAAGAGATCAAAGGGTGACGCCCCTCCTTATTGGAGGCTGACCCAACAGCGCCAAAGCGCTGTGAGTAAGTTCTCGCGCAATCCAACGGTTAGTGATACCGTGCAGGGCTCGGCGTCCTATGCCCAAAAGCGCAAGATCGTCGAGGATCTGGTGTGCTCACAAGCTGCTGAGTTCGGAATCGGTGCAAACCAGGCGAGTGAGTTCGCTGTAGTGGTCGCTGACGATCTTGTTGGGCTCGGCGGACTTGAGACACTCATCCGTGATGAGACCATCTTCAACGTCACCATTCGATGGATGGATGGAGAAGATGCACAGATTGGATTGCATCGAATCGGATCGAGTGTCAAGGAACAGTTTGCCTACCCGCTGGCGAACAACCTCAATACATTTCGTGAGAGCATTATTGGTGGCAAGGCGATCAGGTTCTCCGGTCAGCCGGTGAACTGGACCTACTCATCTCCTCATATCACCCTCTATCTACCGAGTCATCGTGTGCGTATCGCAGCGAACATGCTCCACGACACGAGATCCGTGCTCGCCTCGGTCCGAATGAACCGCACCGGTCAGCCGGACTTGGATGAGATCTACCGGATGGGGATGATCCCAACTCGAGGGATGTACTGGTTTCTCAGAGCAATGCTGGCATCACGTGCAACGTTTCTCGTCGTTGGCTCAACGGGCTCTGGCAAGACCACTCTGTTGAGGGGACTCCTCCACAGTGTTGATCCAAGCGACTACCTCTATGTGGTGGAGGACTCCCCAGAACTCGATCTCAACTCGCGAGTAGAGCGTCATGACATGATCTTGGCTCTCGTACCGACCAAGGAGCGCAACATGGCCAATCTCATTCGCGATAGCCAGCGCTTTATGGCAGATCGCATCGTCATTGGAGAGGCGCTCGATGATTCGATCATCGACTGGTTCACGGTCGCCAACGTCACTGGAGGATCTGGCCTCACCATGCACGCGGAGGAGCCAGCGAGTATTTGGCGCCGCATTAAGAACATGGTGGGCTCCAAACTCTCAGAGCGCGAGGTCTTCGAGCGCATGGCCGAGTCTGTCGATGTGATCCTGTTTGTGCGCCAACGCTATGAACGCGATCCAGAGCGACAGATCGAACACGTTTGGGTGCTGACCCACCAGCTTGGTGCTGACGGTAAGCCGGTATATGGAGAGCTTTGGGGGTTCGACTCTGAACTGCGCACTACGAAATGGAGAGGCGTTATCCCTGAATCCATCCAAGACAAGGTGAACCGAACTGGCGTACGACTTGTTGACAATGGTGGCGATGTTGGATTCGCCCGTGTCCCAAACCGCGCTTTAGATCCGCTGTTGGCCGGCATCGTCGATGGGTCCAAAGAAGGGTCCGCAGAGGGACAGATCTACCAGCGCCAAGACGGGTCCCAAGCTGTCACATCGGTCGCTCCACAGACGGCGTCTGAACCGAAAGGTTCTACGTCCAGCCCGAGCGAGGCTGAGGTCTTTGCTGCAATCTTCGGGGCAGAATCCACGCCCAGAGCTCGCGATCGTAGGGGGGAGCACTAATGGTTCAGGCGATGATTACTGGATCCGTGGCACAAAGGTACGCCATCTACCTCTACCTTGGGGGACTGCTCGTTCTGCTTGGTGGTCTGTGGGGAGTCACCGATCTCTGGGGACAGTATCTAATCAAACGTCGCTCCACCAGGGGCGAGCTCGTTGCAAACATGACCCGCGCTAGAGCGAGATCTGCGATCGCCAGGACGACCCTTAAGGACTGGGTTCTTATTCTCGGGGTCGGAGCTGGGGCGGCAATCTTCACACATCAGCCGGTACTTACCGTTGGTTCGGCGGTGATCTTGTATCTGACCCGCGCATTCTTTGGCAGGGACCCTATGGAGGCGCGCGTGGTATCCATGGAGGCCAACATCACATGGATTCAGACGCTTTCATATCTCCTACAAACCTCCAAGACAGCATGGGAGTCGCTGATGATCTCAGCGAAGTCACTGCCATCCGACGCCGCGGCGGATCTGCGGGAGAATCTACACCTAGCCAACGTCTCGATCGGTGGCTATGTCATCCGGCTACGCGATGCACTGACCCTGTTTGCGATCAAGCGAGAGGATCCCCAGGTCGACGTGGTGGTAGCGATGGTGAATGCCAACTTCACCTCAAGCGGTGGTGACGCAGATTATGAGGTCATGGCACAGATCCAGCAGCAGCTCAAAGATGAGCTGGCCGAGCAGAACACCGCGCTCGGTGCGCGTCGAGAGATCTTCACTATCGCCAAGATCATGTTCCCTGCAGTGGTCATCATGGAGATCGCACTAGCTGCACTTATGGGAAACTTCATCATGCCCTACTACCACACCATCTCTGGCAACATCGTCCTTGTTCTGATCGAGGCGGTCACGGTCGGCCTGCTCCTTCTCTTTCGCAAGTTCTCTGCACCGCTCGCCGAGACGCGATTGATTGTCCCACAGACCTTCAGAGAGAGGCTCGGACAACAGATTGGGAACATATCTGCCCACCAGAGTGAGGATCGAAAGGAGGTCACAGAATGACTAGTCATGTCCTCATTGGGATGGCACTGTTGGTCATCGCCGTCGTGGTACTTGGAAACATGGGGATCACGTGGTTGTTCCGCAGTGACACCAAGAGTGTTGGGGTCCGCGATCTCGTCGGGCGAGTTAATCATTACCGAACTACCCTCGAGGATCCAAAGTTGCGCCAGGCGCTCGCTATTCTTGACAGAGACACGACCTACTACAACGCCAAGACCGCCAACAGTCTGGTGTTGTGCTTGGTCATCTCAGCCGCGGTCGCCTTCACGATGGCGCTCGCTGGTTTCGGGCTACTGATTCCTGGTATTGCCTTTGTGATCGGAGCTGGAGCGAGCGTACCTGTCAGTACGGTCTTGACAAAGGCAACTATCGAGGGAACGGCGAAAACCGAACGCGAAGCTTTCCGATCCGTGCTCACCATGTATCTCATGGTCTTTGGTGTTGAGCTTCGCACTCACCCTGTAGAGATTGCCCTGCGCGAGATGGAGGAGGTGACCTATTCGCCAGTCGCGTTCCGGATCACCCGCGAGATCCAGGAGCGTATCGATAGTGCTGCTGAGTCCATGAGCAGCGAGGGTGTCGCCGAGGACGCGAGCCTTGCCCAGGCGATGTTGGATCTTGGACAAGACTGGGCCATCCCCGAGCTCGAACTCATCGGTGAGACCATGCGAGGATCGCTCTTCTCTCCGGATGCTCTCTCGGACATGATCCTACAACAGGCGCGCACGATGAAGCAGTCACTCATGCGAGGATATGCCAAGAAGCTCGAAGCTCAGCGACCCAAGCTCTCGGTATTTGCCCTACTCCAGATCATGCCACTGTTGGTCTTCATCATGGTGCCTATGTTATCTGCGTTCGGGAAAGGTGGACTGTGACATAAATAGAACAGACACCTATATGTAGATGATTAGTTAGAATCCATTACGAGTATCTCTGGGAGGGAGGTGAATAATGCTTACTATCTATGTTTGGTACACGACTATTGGTGCCTGGATTGGCGAAGGGCTCCACAGGGTCATGCCAATGCGAATGCAACAATTGGTCTTTGACGAGAGTGGAGACTTAACGACCACCATCGCATGGGTCATCGGGATCATGGTGATCGCTGGCGTCGCTATCGCGCTCTACACCAACATCATCGCGCCGGGCGTGACAAGTACCACGACAAAAACCAATACCGTGATTAGCCAACTCCCTTAACCCCGAGCCAACAGTCACTAGGGCGCGTGAACCCCTACGCGCTCTAGTGGCGTTGCTCGACTTACGAGATCAAGAAAGGATCAGGCCCGTGCTGCGAACAAGACTCAGATGTATCCATGGGGGAGTCGATGACGCGCTGGGCTTGGCGATGGAGGTATTTCTCTTCACGGTGATCTTCGTCTTTGGGGGAGTCTTCATCGGGTCCGCGGGTGCGCAGGCGCTATCTGCGATTGTCGCTCACCACTTGGCAGCTATTGAGGCCTCTACGACGGCGACCTTCGCCAATTCGGAGGCCAAGTCCGAGAGCAGTACCTATCTCCTGGCGGGCTCCACTGGTATCGTCACCTCCGAGTCACAGTGCTCGCCCAATACCAACGCCTGTGTGGTCTTTGAGCCATGCTCTGCGGCTCAACCCGTCTGCACGGTTGTGGTCGAGCGTCGGGTAGTGATCCCAGTTGCTAACATGCCGATCGTCTGGAGCGCTAAGGCCGTGTCGATCTGGCAGCAGGGCGGGCGAACCTCATGATAGCGCGCTTGCAAAACACACTGAGCGACCAGAGCGGCCTCGTGTCGACGATGGAGATGACGCTTGGCATCATGTTGTCCTTTGTCCTCATCGTCGCTGCGGTACTGATGATCGTGTACGCGCTCATGGGCACCATGGTTGATGACGCAGCGCTCGTGAGTGCCAGAGCGGCAACCCAGTTCCAGTTCCCTACCCAAGCATCGCAGGCGACCACAGTGGCAAAGGAGGTGTTTGCCAAGGCGATTCCACAATCTGCACAGACCCAGTGTGCACCTCTAAGCGTGAGCGTCCCAGTGAAAGCTGGTCAGTCGTTTGTGGTCTCAAGCGTCTGTACCGTCGATCTCGGAACGTTCCTCGGCAAACACATCAGTACCACCTGGACCGCGACGGCTAGCGTCCCGGTAGAGCAGGTGGCCGAGTAATGGGTGCATTCGTCCTCTTCCCAGTCTTGTTGTTCAGCATCTTTATCACATCGGTGTTGGGCGTGTTCGATTACGTCCATGTCGCGATCCTGGTGCATGCTGCTGCACAGACCGCGGTTGCTGCGGCGGCACAGGACGTCAGCACCCTGAACACCCTGGGGAACTACCAGTTATTGAGTACACAATCAGCCGCGGACGCGACCGCGGCAAATGCTGTTGTCGCCGGCCTCCTCACGGGTAAACCCTACATAACCAACTGGTCATGCAGCGCAACGACGAACTCCTATGCGTGCAGCATCAATTTCAAGGTGCCGATGCCGATTCTCGGCTCCGTCAGCGCTACGACAAGCGCAACCGGGACCTACGCAACCAATGTGCAGACCACCAACACGAGCTCACCGTCGAGTGGACCCAATCTACCGATCTTTGCGGCAGGTACTACCACGCTCAACCCTGGGTGGCGCAAACTGTACGGGTATTCCTATGCGGCTGGTTCTGACGCGAGCCCATCGGCAGATGGTGGCTGGGTCAATGGAAACGCGAGTTACTCGTTCACGGTCCCGGCTGGCCAGTCTTCGACCATCACGTATGGCATCCCACCCGGAGGCCACCCTTGCTATGGAGAAACGAGCATCTCTGTGAACGGCGTTGTACAACCTAATGTCACCGATACCAACGGGATCAATCAAACGCCGGGTGACTCCCAACAAAACCTCTGGTCTGAGACGTTCGGTCCAGGCAGCTATACCATTGAGATCGCAGGACCCGGTGCCTCGCAGAACGTCTACGGACTGTGGGCGTCGAACTCTGCGGCTGTGGTTCCAAAGACTACGATGCCGGGCTAAACATGTCGACAGTGGCGATTCTCTTGGTTTTGGGTTAGTTGACGACCCGCGCATCGTCGCGCATGACCGCTACCTCTGGTGGGGCCACGATTCCGAGCTTCACCGAACCAGACTTTGTCTCGACGATGGTGATTTCGATGCCATCTCCGATCATGATTTTCTCGCCATCCTTGCGTGTTAGTACAAGCATCCATGCCTCCCTCTCTTGGATGCACGATACCACTGCTATTGAGTCGGGGCAAGGCAGCGCGGGTGAATGGGGTAGAAGGAGTGTTTGGAGGCTATAGCACACGACTGTTCTAGAGCGTGATCACCTTTTGCCGAGATTGGAATGCCTAGCAGCGACTTGGTCATGGCGTGACAGTTAAAATGTAAATTGGGTAAGGGAGTGTGTTATGATCGCAAAGTAGCCCTAGGGAAGCAAGCAAACCGCCTCAAGCCTGATAATAGAACCGATTCAACTCAGACGAAGGCGACTTGTAGTCTTGCTACTATAAGTTCAAACAGTCCATTTTGACCCCTCTAGGAGGGTGGCGTTCAACGGGAACAGGAGGGCACATTTGAGCGATACTGCGCAGGTGGTGTACCCTTGAGCAAGAATAGGTGGCATAATTTCGAGGAAACCTCAGGCGAGCCGAGAGCGACTAGCGGACCCTATCGCAGGTGTTAGTGTGACCATGAGGTACGAGTCCACTATTGTTAGGGACTGGGAACGGTTGAAGGTACTCGTTGACCCAAGACGGCGCGGTTTCGAATTCGAGGCTTTCATCGGTTCGCTTTTTCGCTCTGCCCACTTTGAGGTGATCCAAAATCCAAGCGTTGGAGGGAGTCGGCAAGTAGATCTCCTGGCCAAGATGGGCGGCCAGATCTACCTTGTAGAGGCGAAATGGTGGAAGAGGAAGCCAGGTCCTGCCGAGGTTCAGGGTCTTGAAGATCGGCTTCGACGTACCGCAGCAAACGTCCTTGGGCTCTTCGTGAGCTATTCGGGGTTCACCCAGGGGGCGATCGACAGGGTCCAGGGTACGCCGGAGCGCCCGATCCTACTAGTCACCGGTGATGAGTTGGAGCAAGTCGTAGGTAACGCGGAGGATTTTCCACGCATGCTCCGGAGAAAGCGTGACGCCATGGTTACGCACGCTAAGGCCATCTTTGTGTCGAATCAACGACAGGTCAACTCCCTAGAGCAGACGAATAGTCTCCCATCTAGTCCAGAGACTTTCGTGCTCAGCGATGGGACTCGATCAAGCTGGCTTTACTGCGGAGGTAGGTTTGGCCGGTTCATCTTCATGCGCGAACTCTTCGACATCGATTGGGTACCCGGAGCGGGATTCGGAGTGGTTCTTGACATCCCGCTTGAAGTGACTGACGAGCACGGTTTACTCGCACTCTTGAACAGACTGGCAACGCTTGGATGGGTCACAAGTAGTGGTCGATGGAGTATACAACAATCAGCGCACACTTGGCATGGCACCGGGGCTGATGCCTTTGCTGCGCAATTGGCAGACTGGAAGACCCGTTATAAGGGACTTCTGGACCTACATCACACCGAGGAGTTCTGTTATGCCGACAGCTATGACGAACTCGGCTTCTATACCCTAACTGGACAGCTTGCAGCATGGGATGAGCGGGTAGTGTGGCGACCTTCTTTGTCGTTTCAGCTGAATGGCGTGCCCATAGATCCGGCCCCGCTGCACCATCTTTGCGAACAGTTTGGCATTACTTCTAATCTGTATTTCCGACCCCGTGGTGAGAAATCGGTCGCACGATATCACATCGAAGGAAACCAGGGGGTCATCTTGGATGTCGTCGGATTCGTCGTAGAGCACGATGAAAACGAGGGTGACTGGGTCGTGGGGTTGATCGCGGACAACCCATTCCGTCGGACTTCTCTCGGGCAACTGGACTCCCCGGAGGGTTGGCCCAAGATGGTGGTGGACTCGGAGTTGATAATCTGCTCGCTCCGTTCACTGCACCTACTCCGAAGCCCTAAGGCGATTTACCGACTATGGAGCTACGAACTTGCATGGACCTCTGATGGACTTCTATTTAATCCCATCGCTGACTGGGACGACGATCGAGACTTCTGGGCCGTCGAGCTGCCGGCCACCTGTCCTGTCCGATTGTCACGGTCGAAGTCGATAGTGATTGATCCGTGACGACATATCTCGAACATGCCTATGAATTTCTAGGCAAGCTGCTGAGCGTAGAAAGTCCCGAGAACGCAGTTCTATACATTCTAAACTACGGCCTTCCCCGCTTCCTGAGCGAGATCAAGACCATCTCTGCCGCAACGGGAATGAGCGAGGAGGAGTTGCACGAGCTCGCTTATGAAGCGACCCTTGGCAGCGATCCGAACGCGCCGAGACGTGACGAGCAACACCTCGTTTCCCTAACGCTGCTCCGGGGGTTCCGTTTGGCAACTCCGAAGGGACTGTTGATGGGACACTACTCGACGGAGTATGGCCTCCGTCCCGACGTGGAACCACGGGGGGTCGCGAAGTTGGACAGATTTGTGAAGATCGACAGCAGGCGGACCGAGGAGGTCTGGGGCAGGGTCGAGACCGATCTTCCCGCAGCAATCGCAGCGGCTGAGGCGGGGTGCTTGTTCGAGCACCCTGAGCATGTGAACACCTTAAAGGAGGCGATCGCGCTTCACTATGCTCGGAGCTTCGATGTCAAGAATCTGGACGATAAGTTTTGGAAGCAGTCGCTGTCGGAGATAGTAGACAATCTTCGCAGCAGTCCAGGACTAGTCGACACCCTGTACCGACTGAAGACCGGGAGTGACGGCGCGCCAGCCATCTCGGAGAAAGAGATGATCATACGCAAATTCCATGACGATATAGCCAACCTCGTAGACTCCGGAGTGATGTTCCGGTACCGTGTAGTCCACCTCTTCAAGCAGGCAACCGATTTAATAGCCGATGCTGGCCTTGAGATTCTTCGCCCACCCGCCGATTCGGAGTTCCTGATCGGGGATGTTCCTGTGATTACCTCCGATCAGGCGGGCCTCCGCCAAGGCATCGAAGCAGGCATGCCGATTGGTGGCGCGAATATCGTGGTTATGCCTTTCAGCCCGACGCTGCTCGTGTCGCTCGCGAAGACGGATGCAGATCGAGTGCTTCCTGCTGCGTGGGTCGAGCGTGTCAACACTTGGCAGATCAAGGCCGCCCAGCGGGGCATATTTGCGCGCCCGGGCTCGCCGCTCCTAGCGTGGGCGGCGACTGTGCGCCCGCCCAGTCAACACACATCCGGGCCGAGGTCCTAGGCAAGTGGATGGCCTACCTCGTGAGAGAGTCGTTGTTGAAATATGGATCAGTGTTTACACATCGAGACGTTCTGGATTGCTGATAGTTTTCGTTGGAGTGATCCGTTCGAACGACCTCGCGAGCCTATAGGGCCTTGTCGTATCGGATTAGATTGAAGGCTCGCCATAGGAAGCGAACACCTGGGATGCAGTTTGGTCCCTGCTAGGGCCGATCCGATATTGTTCCGTTCCTTAAGCAGCGTAGGGCTGTTGATCTAGGAATGCTTCCTTCGGTCTTGATTCCTGACTGTCAATCACCTATGGTGAGATTTCCCGTGATCAAGTGGGTCTGCAGAGGTTATGGGGCTTTGGCAAAATTACATGGATTGAGGACAGGTCGCGGCACGCGGGTTCGACTCCCGCCACCTCCACCAAGATAAGTGATTAACGGCTAAAGGACGGTGACGATGAAAGCGAGAGGCCAAGTTAAAGCGGCGCGATATCCGGTTCCTGGTCATGGCACCGATCATCATTCAACGTGCGAACTCAACGCTGAACTACTCACGGTGCAGGAGCCTCGCGCGACAGAAAAGGGTCGTTGGCGCAAGGACGAGACTGCCGACTTATCTTCGTAAGTCAGAAGTAGACCCCCAATTTATAAGTAGCACCCCAACCTAATAGGTAGGGTGGGACTCACACCGAAGGCGGCGTCGAGTTGACAGGTGGAGGCATAGTGATAGTGGAGCGCTACTAAAGTAGTCGCAACTAGTGCAATCAATATTGCGGAGATAATGACCATGCGCAGTCGACGATGGCGAGACGTAGTCATGATTGAACACACAAAGTCGGCTCGGCTTGACAGAAGAGATAGCGAGCACCCAGTCCGGTGACGGCAGTAAGCAGTCTGCCCGAGGTCATTTCGATCAACCCAACCAGTTGCCCGGCCGCTGGTCCAGTCGCCGCGAATACGAATCCTCCTTCGAGGGAGGGCATAGTGCTGGAAGTGACGCTGGGTGCCGAAATTCGGAATGCTACAATGCCACTGTGCCCGTCCGAGGACAGTGCGATGCTATTAGTGATAGTCCCCTGCACCGTGACAAGATGCGTACCATTGCCTTCGTAGGCAATAGTCACGTCACGAGAGGTGGCGGACGGCAGTGCGAAGCTCACCGGTCCTTGCCCCACCGGAAGCCGAGCCGTCATCACCGAGAACTGGATTGGGCCCAGATAGGCGGGCGTGGAGATCGCGGCAGTACCCGACGCTGCCAGATGGAGCTCGTTGAGCTGGGTTACGTTGCCTACTCCTACAATATCGTTAACCACTTGAGACGCTGGATCTAAAGTGTACGTCGCGCCACTGCCTTGGTCTTGTCCAATTACCGCTGTAGCAGTAAGACGACTGTTAAGCACTTGATAGAGGCTTCGAGGCACGACTAATTGATAGAGGGGTGCCACGGAGGTGGAGCCTGTTTGTCGCAGCTCATCGAGCGGCGCATAGGAATGAACCATATCCCCCGTGCCGATAGATTCTCCTAATCCAATCAAATTTTGAGTGTCGGCTACGAGGCCAACTGCTTGATCGATGGTATCAACCACTCCTCCTGCGACCTCACCCACAAACGGTATTAGTGGCAAGCTGTAGCTAAATGCAGCACCGGAGAATATCCCCATCAAAGAAGCGTTATTAAAGAACGCCGGAAACAGCACAGGCAAAAGATAAGAGATGTGGTCAAGAACCGAGAGAGTGGTGACCAGCGACGTCTTTAGAAAGCTAAGCGTACTTAGTGGTTGACCACTTATCAAGGAAGAATCAATAGCACTCACGTAATTGCCTTGTCCAAGAAAACCGTCCACTACTGCCGACAACGCAGACGCCCCTGCTGCCTGCGGTCGCAGAGCCCACTCGCTTTCTGCTCGCTTGCTATCAGTCGTCAGATCCGACTCCTCAACGGTCACCATCTGAGATGCCTCTGCCTTCGTCTCTTTCCCCATAGACGCAAAAACAGAAGATTCCGACAACGATGGAGATAGTGTTAAATCGCCAGCTAGGTTCGTGCCGGCGTCAGCCTCGCTAGCCTCCAATTTGGCGACACTACTTTCTGATTGGGATACCTCCGTGCTGGTCTCTACGCTAGCAGTAGCTTCGTCGGCGGTGTCGCTCTGGCTTATATTGCTAATGACCTGATCAAGAACGATCTGCGCGATAGGTACCACGACTTGTGAGATCATGGTGATCCCAAGACTGACTTCACCAGCTAATATTTCCTGGAACCCGAGCAGCGTGTTGGGGGCCGTAACCCGAGGTCCCAACGCGCCGACGACGGTGAGACCACCCTTTTCTAGTCCTGATGATCGTGAGACATAAGCTTGTACCGTCGATGACTGGGAAGTAAGGGTGAGCTGGCTCAGTAATGCGGAAGAGACGGCATCATTGGTGCAGGCGGATGGTTGTATCCAGTCGTTTTGGCTTGGATCAGGAACGTTCGCGGCTTGTTGACAGATATTGTCGTTGAGCACGGGCGATGCTATCGTTTGGACTGCCGTAGCCACCGCACCACTAATAGTGAACGGCGCGTTTACCGCTGGCGGCAGTATAGCAACTGGATTTGCAACACCACCAGGAGACTGTAAGTCGGTTGTCTTATAGACAAGCTGCCATGATTGCGACCAATTGGTCATATCCAGATACTGATGCATGGAAGGCAATGGAGCCTCGAGACAGGTAGCTTGGGCAATGGCATGATTTTGACAGGCGGTTTGGCCGTATTGGTCCAACAAAGGCACTAAAGAGTCGAGAGCTTCACTGGCGATTGGCGGTACTGTAGCAGTGGTTGGTGTTGTGGTGCCACTCGTTAGTTGTGGCCGCTCCTGAATAGTGGGCAAGGCAAAGATTTGTTCGAGACGTTGCTGCACCTCACTGTCGGTCTGTTCGAGAGCGGTATGGGCGGCGGGACTTAGGTTAGATAGATAGCGAGGATCGCTATCTGCCTCGGATGCCAACAAGGATACCAAGACTGGGAAACTCGGGCTTTCCATGGCGGCCATCTCAATAGATGCTGACAGGATAGGAGACGACGAGGGAAACGCCGAAAGCTCAACTAAAGCCTCGGCAGTACTGGTATAGTTCACAGTCTGAGGAATATTGCGCAGAACGGTGGAGACGGGAATGATAGCCATCCCACCCGGAGCGCCTGAGCGGTTCCAGGCAATGACGAGGCCGGTAGCGTCCATTCGAGCCGTTATGGATGTGGGCAGTTTGCCGTCGACGCTGTGGTAACCGGCGAAGGTGACGGATTTTACCACTTGTCCCCGGAGTGCGACATGCATCTGGATTGTTCGTGTCGTGGGGACCCACGCTTGTTGAGCGGCGCGAGCACCAGTCACTACCACGGTAGAAGCAAGCATGCTGAGCACCACCACAACAGCCAATGTTCGAAAACCAATAGAAAATTGCTTCTTGCGAGAGAGCGTAGCGCTCATGGACGTATCCCATGTACGGGAATCACAACAGGTGGAATGGATGCCGCACCAATACCCGTCATTAGGGCAACGGCAGAAATGCCCACCGTAAGCAGCAACCAGGCTAATGTCGCCCAGGGGTGACGGCGAATGACACCGACTTTGAGTTGCCTGTTCGTTAGGTCGACTGGCTCGATCGGATCATGCGGGGCCTCCTGGTTTGTTGGTGTTAATCCAGGATTGCCCTGTCCGCAAACGTGACAGAAGTTTGCCTCGCGAGGATTGAATGCGCCACAAAATAGGCAAGTGACGTCATCGGGCGCGGCTGGGGATGTCATTGAAAGCTCTGGAAGGTAACCTTTGGCGTCTCGTGAGGCGTTAGAGTGACCGAGGCAGTAGTCATAGCTGAAATATCGGTGTCCTGGTTGCTCTGTGTCCCAAAAAACGAAGAGTAATCGTAGCTGCAATTCACCTCTATGACGTCGTACTGAGCGTCAACATTTACGAGAGATTTTCCATGCAAGGAGAGCGCGACGTTACGAAGCGACGGCATAGCCGACACAGTCCACCGTATATGACTGATGGGCTGATAAAAGCTAGCGTAGGGATCGTTGAATGGGCAACCAGGAGGAGTGACCGAGGTGGAGCTGAGGCACCGTTTGAGAGCGTTGTCGATGCTAGAGATAACAGTGTGCCGACCAACGGGAGTGAGTTGCTGTCTGACACCCAACAGAGTGCTAGCACCTGGAGTTAATACCGACGATCCACTGTGGGTTAATTGAGTCGACACGTAAGGGTCGGAATCCGGGGGCGTCGTCTTGATGGGCGATCCGGGGAAGACTAGGATTGTGCCCCCTTTCGAGGGGGTCTTTATACCGTCCACGAACACCCCGCCAGATGGCGTACCTAGTCGGACGACAGGAGTGGCCACTATCCAATGGGAGAAAAATAGATCTTGTGAGCCTGATCTGTAGAGTGTCAGGTCGTCGTGCAGTACCGGAGTAGTCCCTACCCAATACGAAACCGGAACAGTGGCGGTCGAGCCTTGGATTGAGGCGGTACCTACGACGATATGGCTGATTGGCGAAGCAGCGTCTTGTCGGCGGAGTACAGTAGAGGTCAACCACGGCCCCGCCCAATGACCACCGCCCCGTGACAACGCACCGGAGGCGTTACCAGTAGCAATATCGCTTAGATAGCTTTTGGCTACTGAGCTAGGAGTAAAAGCAGATCCCATAACGTTAATGACAATTACTGCGGCTACCGCCATTACTGCGAGGCTGACCGTCGCAACAACCCCGATCCACCATCGCTTGGTCATCCTAAATGTTTTGGCTAGTTGCTTCGGATGAAGCGACATAAGACCGGATGCGTTAATTCTGTCGCTTAGCACCGATGAGTGCCGTTCATCCGTTCCGGGGGCGCCGAACGATACCCCTGTATTAAGCGAGTTGGTAGAACCGAGAATCTGCTCCCAACTGGGGTCGATTGTACCTTTGTGGAAGAGTACCACAAAGGCGATCGGCTTGGGCAAACGAGCACCGAGCAGCCGAGTTAAGTAGAAGCCAACAAGCGGGATAAGTGCCCCGATTGTTGCCCCACCTATTATAGCAACTGCCCAGTTAACTCCGATGGAGCCGTATATTTGTCCCGAAAACATACTGACGTTCCCGCTGCCTCCTATGAGAATCAGCGTTAGGAAGCTGGTGAGCCACCCACCGACTGCACCTAGCAACGCGGTTCGCCAGCAGTGTGCCCACGCTGGTTTTGGCTGAGCGGGGTATCTAGTCGTGATCTTGATTCCTCCCACAATCAACGCCGTAAGAGGTATGAGCACAATCAGCCATGCCGCGACGGGCCAGGACCCGTAGGTAAGCCCCACGCTCTGGCTGGTGGCTCCACCAACCGAGCCGAGCAATCCTAGCGAGCCCGAAACAGAGACAGGTATGCCGAAGCTCACCATGAATACCCAGAGAAGAATAAAAGGAAGTTCGGTCAATGTAGTGAGCCACACCTGAGCCGATGAGGGTAACACCAGAAGAGTAATGATAAGTGTCAGTGCGGACAGGACTACGCCAACCGTAGCGAACCAGGCAAAACCTATAGCACCCGGCGTCCATAGAGCAACGTGGTGGCGAAGCCTTTCGGGAATGACCTCGGTTTTCCAGGCGGTGACGATTTTGGTCACTGCGGCCACTATGCCCGTGAAAAAGAAGACTCCAAGGAAAGCCGAAACAATGTTCATATGGACGTCAGCGTTGATGTTTAGTCCACCCACAACAAAGTCCGCGTACGCCGAAGTGATTAAAGAAATCACTATCGTTACAACGCCTGCACCGAGTCCAGTTGCGGTGGCATAAAGTAACATCTGGTGCCAGTCTTTCGACGGGTGTAGTCGCTCGGTGCGCCTAGCGAGCACAGCTATTGCGCTCATAGCAAGTACGAACGGCAAACCGAGTTGGATGTAAGCACTTAGACTAGCATTAAATTCACTCCCGCTACCGGCGGCGGCGATCAAATGTCCCCGAAAGGTCAGTCCGGTTAGCCATCCAGCAATTCGGAGAACGCCCGCATTCCCAAGACCGCTCCCGTGAATTACACCGACGACTGCCACTGACACAACAACGAGGAAGACGTAGAGACCGAGCACCATCATCGCTCCGTCGCGTATAGAGTAGCGGACCGAAGGGGCGAATCGCGAGAGTTGGTAGGCCAGGGAGTTGGGGCGAGACTCGGTGGCGACCTGGCTTGAGTCTTGATTGGGGGTAGACGCCAAACAGCTGTCGCAGAGGGTGCTCCCCATTGGAACTGACGCTCGACAGCCGGTACAAAAACCTGTCAACTGACCACAACTAGGACAGCTAACCGACTCTGCCGGCATACGTGCCCCACACATATCACAAATCATTAGCGGTCCTCTCTCTAGGTATGGACGATCCGCATGGCGACCATTAGTATAATAGGCTCTCCTGACATTTATGTGGATAGATTTCACCAGGATCTGAGCCGTAGTCCTAGTTCAAACGCTCAAGAGGACATCAGAACCGGGGTTGCAAGACTGCTTCCGGATAAGTCTGGCAGGTTGTCTCGTTCTGGTCAGGCGGTGTCCGGCGTAGAGGTGGCATGAGCGTAGTACTGGCTTTCATATCGAACCGAGGAACCAGTCGTGTAGTTGTCCCTGGTAAACCCAGGGAACCCGAGTACGCCGAGGCCAGAAAGCCGAAGGCGAGAGTACTCAGATGCTACGCGCTGGGGCGGACTGGGGTGTATTAGTGATGAAGGTCTTGTAATGAGAGTCGAGCAAAGGCCCCAGGCGAACGGGCTGTGATGAACTAGCCAACCTAGCAATGGTGATGAGCCAACACAGAACAGCTGCGAGCAGGAAGCCGGATGAATTGAGAGGTTCACGTCCGGTTTGACGGGAGCGGGGAGGGGCAGTTCCTCCCCGCCACCCTACTTTAGCAACTGTGCTGTCCTCCTAAATATATATGCTCCAGAGTGTGTCCAGTCTGCCTGGGAACTATGCCTTACGGATGATCAGACTCCGATCGACGCCTGCGTATTTGACGCGAATGGCACAGAGTCCAAGGAGACGGTGCCAGTTATCTACTATTGTTCCTAGTCATCTTTGTAGGGTACGGCTGGCCATAGTTCTATCCCGATGCCGCTTGGCATGGCCAGTAGTAAACCATCTAGGACGGTGATGGAGAATCCCTCCACTGAGTTCAAGCCAAATCGTCTGCTAGAATGGCAGTTCAAGGGTAATGGGAAGTCCTGGGAGATTAAACCTCACACGATTGTGAAGCATAAAATCCTTGGGGCATAGCTCCATCGGTGGTACGCGAAACTAGCTCCTCGCTTTGACTGTCTCACGTATCTGGATGGTTTTGGGCTCTCCTGACATTCATGTGGATGAAAATGCCGTCTCGTAGGGCAGCTTCAAGTCAATCGGTCCACAAGCTAGCATCACTAGTGCCAGGGTAGCCTTGGCAGAGTGGAACCCATAGGAGCGAGCGATGATGGAGCGGACTCATGCGTTAGAGTCCCTCAACCCTCCCGTTGGACCCCCAAGTCTGATGGAGGCAAGAATCCCGTCTCGATGAGTTCGGATGGTCTTTGAGAGGCGAACGAAGCTTTGCAATCTCGAACGTGAGGCCCGCTTGCACCAGTGATCAAGCATCTCATTCACCTCGCCGATTTCGAGGTCTCCAGCAAAGATTGCCCGTAGGGACTCCTTCATCTCATAGGCTCGCCATAAGGCTCCCCCGCGGCGTTTGATGGCCGCGAGAGCTGTTCCTTGGCGTTTGGTCAGGGTTCCTGGATTCTTCAACAGAGCCCACCGTGCTCCAGCAAACTTACGGGCATAGACTGGTGAGGGAAGCTTCCTCATCTCCCGCCAGAGGTCTTTGCGTACGTCTTCGAGGGCCTCGGTTCCCAAGTAGGGTCGGACCAGAACGCCCTGCCAACGTTTCCGCTGGTGGGTTTCTCTGGTCCGCCCTCCGAACCGGACTTGCGACTTCCACCGCATCCGGCTCTCCCCGAACCTATGCCATCTGGCTAAGATGCCTTCTCATCTGTCCCCACCCACGGTGAAGGGATTGCCGCACCACGGTAGCGGTAGCGGGTCACTTTGACTGCTCTGCAGTCAAAGAGTACTTCACCGTCTTGCTCGGGCATCCAGGCGTTGGCCAGGTAATGCCGTCGCAGCCACCCCCAGTTCGCACGGCGATATTTCCGTCGTAGCCAGTGCACTACCCGCAACCAGGTGTACTGGTGCAGATAGGCGAAGCTATCTTTGGATACGCTATGCCGGAAGTAGTTTGTCCAGCCCCTCAGAACACCATTAATCTGGGCTAAGAGACTAGAGAGCGGGTTATTCGTTCCCTGTTTGGTAATCGCCTTCACCTTGGCCTTTATCGAGGAGAGCGACTTCTTCGATGGCCAGGTGTAGACGTATGCCTTGTTTGATCCTCTCTTGGTCTGTCGCTGGATGCGAAAGCCAAGGAAGTCAAACCCCTCGTCAATGTGGACGGTCATCGTCTTCTCCGGTGATAGGCGTAGACCTACCTTGGAGAGTACCACTGCAACCTCGGCTCGCAAGGCCTCGGTATGTTCCTCAGTTCCATGCACCATTACAACAAAGTCATCCGCGTACCGAATGAGTCGGTATGTGGCTTGCTTGTGCGTCCGGCGCGTGGCTCGTTGAGAACGAGTTCCCATATCGCGCTCCCAGACTTCGGCGAAGTGTTCGTCGAGTACCGAGAGTGCGATATTGGCAAGTAGTGGTGACAGAATCCCGCCTTATGAGAAGTAGACGATTATGCGAAGTTGACACCCAGACTCGCAGGTCAGATTGGCATCCAGGTCTTATGTACTTCGCATAACGTCACCATGGGCCAAAGTGGAGTGGAGGATCTTCACGATCCCGCTAACCCATTGAGGAGGTACCTAGTTCATGTCTGAATCATTTTTCCAATTGACCACTGCCTTAGAACAGGAGCTACATCGGCTGCACTACGCCGAGGGGACGATCAGTTACTATCGGCGCATGTGGAGCCGTACTGCTGCGTTTCTGGAGGCCGAGCACGCCCCAGACCTCACTGAGGAGTTAGGTGTAGGGTTTTTAGACCAACAATATGATTTCTTGTCTCGTCAGGAGACCGGAACGTTGAGAGACATCCGAACACACCACCCCGAGACTGCCCGATTAGACCGGCGTTGCTGACCTCTTCAATGGCCTGCAAGTCCTCAACAAAGTGACGACGCATTATGCGAAGCTACTGCGCCCATGGATACACCTTGACATGGGAGTATGTCCGTCAACTTCGCATAATCGTCTACTTCTCATAAGGATCCTTATGCGAAGCTTCGCATAACCCGCCCTGAGGCGTGCCGCTCTTGGTCTCTCTTGTTAGGCCCTCCTCAGAGAGGATGCCGCTATGCAGGAGTGCCTTCACCGTCCCCAAGACGCGTTTATCTCCAACTCGATGACGGACTCGATCCATTAGGGCCGAGTGGTCAATCTCGTCAAAGCACGCCGTGATGTCACCTTCTAATACCCAGGTATATCCCTGACTAGCGAACATGTGAATCTCAGCGATTGCATCGTGTGGTCGGCGACGAGGACGGAACCCATAGCTTGCAGGCTTAAAGTCCGCCTCGAAGATCGGCTCAAGGACCAGTTTCAGACTGGCTTGCACAATTCGGTCCCGAGCAGTTGGAATGCCTAGGCGGCGGAGTTTACCCGACGCTTTGGGTATCATTCGTTCCCGCACGGGTAGAGGTACGAACCTGCCAGC
>NZ_DAHXOI010000002.1:0-129460 GCF_027364955.1 Ferrimicrobium sp. | reverse complement strand
GTCGTAGACGAGGTTATACAGGTCACAGAACCGACGATTAGGGGCATCGGTCGCCCATTGGTGTAGCTTGGTCTGCATTCCCAGTACTGTGACCTTGGCTTCATCGAGCGTTGGCCAACATGCGTCGGTATTCACCGGCGACCTCCTGGCATTGCAGTACTTCTACTACAGGTTCGCTGGATTCCTTCGCCTTGTGGACGGCTTTCCCGTCCTCTGACTACTACGAATCCTCCGCCCCATCCCAAGGCCATCAGCCGACGGTGGGCCTGCCCGTCTCCGCACTGGATGTGCAAGAGCGAGGGCGATCTCGGGATGGTTCCCATGTTCACCATGTTTCCTTTGTCAGGATGGGTGCCCAGCTCTTCCGCTGCGGCCTCGTCATGGTTACGCCGCAGGCCTTCACCATGACCTCGTACACTGACATAAATAATCATTGCACGAGTTGTCCCTCCTAGTACATAGGAAGGATACGCACCGCTGCCCGACCCATATCCACCAGATTTGGGGTCGGTTCCACGCTTAAGCGGGTTCAACCACTGGTTCACTTTCGTTACACCTCTCTGTCTTGCTAGCCGGACCCGAACCGTCTGGTAGTACCAATTCGTCCCGTCGTTGTCAGGGCTGCTTCCTGCCCTCCCGAGCACCTCCTCGGTTAGACTGCCCTCAGCTTCGCTGGGATGCTGCGACATCCCAAAGGCGGTGTCCTTTCATCACCGCAGGAATACATGGCGCCTCATGGCGCACCTTAACCACATGAAATGGATCGAGACAGATTTGGGCGTTAGGTGCCTTCTCACGGAAGGCCTTGGCAAAGGCTGGGCCGAGGTCCATGGTAGCTGCTTTGATATTGGCGGTTCGCTCTTTGCCCAGGTCATTAAAGAATTCATCGAGACTCTTGGCCTTCTTCCCCTCTGCCCCGTAGACAATCTTGCCTGAATCATGGTTGGTGACAAGCGTGAGATAGTTATGGTGTTTACGGAAACTGATCTCATCAACCCCGACGACGAAGAGGTCATCAAGACGATTGGGGTTGAGCTCTTCGGCGACCACTCGTTCACAGATTGTCCCTACCGTGCGCCAGGCGACTCGGAGCAGTCTCGTAACCGTGGTTTTATCCATCTTTGCAGTTGCCCAAACTACGAGGTGCTCAAAGTCTCTCGTGAAGCGAGACTCCCCAACTGGTCGGGCAAAGGGTACTGCCTCGGTGATGACTCCGTGGGTGGGGCACCGGAGCCGCCTCAATTGGCACGACAGCCACGTCTGGTGAGCCCCCATGTCGAGGTGTCGCCATCGCGAGTCCAGCGTTCTCGTGTCATAACAGGCCCGGGTCACATAGGAGCATTTCGGGCACACGAGGCTCGACCGAGTGAGCCTGAGCTTGATCACCAGAATGCCGGAACCCAACAAAACTTCAGTCACGGTGACACCACGAAGGCCTAGCATCTGCTTAACTAGAGAGGTAGCGCGCACGGTTATGGAACTCCTTATTTGGTAGCTAACACCATCAAATCTAGAGCTCCCAAACCGTGTGCGTTCCTTATGCGGCTATTTCAGCCCCAATTACCCCCGTTGAACTGGGACTACGGCTCAGATCCTGGTGAAATCCATCCACATGAATGTCAGGAGAGCCTGGTTTTGCTGGTCCTGGTCGCTATGCAGGCGGCGAGGATGGAAGCCCATTGCTGGCATTGAAGTCTCTTATTGGGCACAAGAGTTTTGCCGCTTGGCATTCCACTCAGTTCAAATTCATATTCATCGAAAGTGACCGCACCGAGTGCGAGCAACTGAAGGAGGAACTGCGCGATTACTTTTCATCTGTGTCGCGGCCGCCCAATGTTTGCTATAAAAGTTATCAGGGTGACTTCAGCGAGTTGATTTCGAGGCTGCGTGCCACCGGGGTAGTTGCCAAGGATTCCCCACTGCTCGCTTTTGTCGATCCATTTGGGTACGGGGCAGTGCCGATGGATGTAATAGCTCCAATGGTGCGGCCGCGCTGGAGTGAGATCTTGATCAACTTGAGTACCGATCCTATCAACCGGTTCTTTGAGCAAGGTAGCGTAGAGGTGGCTCTCAACAGATTATTCGGTCTGACTACGGAGGCACGGATCAAGAATTTCCCGAGCGATGACAGAGCGGGGGCCATAGCGAGGCTATACATTGATCGCCTCAGTGACGAAGCTGAATTTGGTTTTACACGGGAGTTCGTCATGGAGTTCCCACCTGGACATGTCGGCTATCACTTGGTTGTTGGCTCTCATTCAATCGACGGGCTTGAGGCTGTTAAGGCAGCCATGTGGAAAGTTGACCCCTCTGGAGCATTCAGATTCGCGGATCACTTGGCGGGGCAACGGTTCCTGTTTACGGGTGACAATATCGATTTCGAACCGTTACGTGCCGCGCTTATCCAGCAGTTCGGTGGCAGGACCGTGTCGATCGAAGAAATTATTGACTTCGTAGTTCTGGAGACCCCATTTCTCAGGACGCACGTGAAAACGCGTGTCCTGGTGCCTATGCAGAGAGCGGGCCAAATCGTGGGTGTAAATCAGTCAAAGAGAAATCAGTACCCAAATGGGACTACAGTTCGCTTTTGCTAATGGCAAGTCGCAGAGTGTAAAGCTGGCATTTGTCCCCACAACCGACCGTCGATTTCGCGTCCGTTTTCTTTGGGAGTGCGACCACCCCACTGCTTGAAGAAGAATGCAACCCCCGCATCGCAGCAGTCGTCACGGATCGACCGCACCCAATCTGTTTCAACTGGTCTAGCTCGTGGTCCAGATTCACCCCCAACGATGACCCAGTCAATACCTTCAAGATCAAGGGTTACCGGACCAAGGAGCGGCTCAACAGAAAGGAAGCGCACCGCAGCCGGCACCTGCTTGAGGATACGGGCGCGAAATGCGTACTGCTGATTCTCGACCGAAACACCCATCCATATATTTGGAGGCCAAGGCAACTGGTCCGCAATACGGAGTAGACGCTGCGGTCGTTTCGTGAGGACTTGATACGTATGTTGCGGCGTCGTGCTCATGACCTGAAAGACACGTTGGAGGAAGTCAAGTGGCACTCGGTCGTGGAATAAGTCGCTCATCGAGTTTACGAATACGGTTGTGGGCGTGCGCCATGAGAAGGGAAGCTTGAGGGCGTTCTCGTGTATCGTGAGATCAAAGCCAGGGCACTAGTGCGCGGATCTCCGTCATTCTGATACTTCGGTTGACCCATCGCCTTGAGCCGCTTCGCAAGTGTTAAGGCATAGCAATTCTCGCACCCAGGAGATATCCGGGCTTTCAGCACATGCAGGACTGCTGTTCCCACCCACCATGACCTGTAACTCTTTATCGGGGCCTACGGGGATCGACGCCGAGGAGTTCGAGGAGCTGTGCTTGTAGAGGAGGTGGCCGTGGGATCTCGGGTGGGCTCGTTGCGGCCGCTGGTATTAGCCGCAGACGTGCGAGGGCAGTGAAGATGAGTCGACCTGTTGGTTTGGCTGGCTGGCCTGCCCACAGCCCGGCGAGCTTGACCGCGGGACTGAGAGCCAGACGTACTTGGCGTTCGACGAGGCTAAAGATGAGCAGTGCTAGGCAGATGACGCTGATAAGTGCCTCGATACGGCGATTGTTCGCATAAATTCATAGGCGCGACGGCAATCGGGCCCTTGAAGTTGTGATAGCGCCTCTCGGGTGTCTCTTGCCCCTTGTAGCGGTAGAACACCTCAGCAGTGCTGACCTCAGAGCCAAGATTGGTGAGCAATGCATACCATCCGTCTGTGGAAGCCTCGGCGCTAAGCGCTACCTCGTCGAAGTGCCACTCCAAGATGGGCTTGGCCGTCACTGGGTCAGTGCTGACGGTCGTTCTCAACGAGCCCTTCACCCGACGCTCTCGTGCGATAACCGCGACCCGTTCAATGACCTCTTTCTCGGTCGGGTAGTACCGGCCTCCGAGTCCTCGCCCCAGGCGATCGAGATCACCGCGGGCCCGCTCGAGCTTCTTTGCTCGGGCCTTGGCGGCGGCGCCGGCCCGGGCGCTTGACCATACAAATACCCGGCGCAGATGAAGATCGGGTTCGGCCTTCTTTTTACCCTGAATGACCATGGTGTCCTCTAACACCCGATAGGAACCCCGCTTGCCTTCTGCCTTGTTGGCGTCACGCTCAGCCACGTAGTCGACAGGAACACCAGCGTCGAAGTCGCACTCAGCCAGCACCTCGGCACCCACGTAGGTCTTTGATGCCGGAGCGATGAAGCTCACCTTGGCAGCGATCATCGCGGCCAAGTTCGTATAGGACACCAGCTTGGAGTCACCGACCATCAAGAACTGACGTGTCCCGGCGAGCTTGGACAGTGCCTCCATCGCCGGAACCACCTGGGCGACTTCTCCGGCTCCGCCGTCATAGGCCCGGTGCCAGATAGGGATCCCGCCATCCGCGCTAACCGCGAGTCCGGCCTGGATCTGCAACAGGTCGGGTCGATGGTCCTTTGGATGCCCAAAACGGGGCTCGATGTAGTCATGATCCGGCGACGTATAGGCGCCATAGAGGCTGATCGAGGTCATGTCCCAGTGGATGCGCCCAACATCGACACCGAACTCAGTGATCGCCTGAGCGCCAATGGAACCGACAACCCCTAAAAGCTCAGGGGCGAGGGCATCGAGCGCCCGGCCGATACGGTCGTCGTTTAGGACTTCGGGCGTTATGGAGAACACCTCTTCGACTGCCCAGGCTCGTGCCCAGTCCTCTACATGGACCAGTGGAGTGGGAGAGGTCAGGCGGTTAGCCACCAAGGCCTCGATCACCTGGCCATGGGTGACATAGGCGATGTCGCGCACCGGAGCAGCACGATCGACGATGCCGGCGATGTCGAGACGTCGGCAGAACGCAGCTATGACCGGGAGCGCCCCGAGCGCCTTCTCCACACTGACTGGCCCATAACGGATCTGGCGTCTTGGCACGGTGATCTCCTCGATGATGATTGCTTGGCGTTCTTGAAGCGTGTACACTTCAAGAATAGCACACGAGGAGATGATGACGGAGACATTTGCACGACAACAACAAGCGCAGGCACAGATCGCCGCTGAATTGGGTGAGATAGGTTTTGCTCTACCAGGCAGCCTGGTGTGGCGCACCACCGCGTGTGGTAGATCTGGTTGTCACTGCCAGGACGACCCACCGGTCTTGCACGGACCTTACCTCACCTGGACCCGGGCAGTAGCTGGCAAGACCGTGACCCGCAAGATCAGCGAAGACCAGCAGGTCCGCTACCAGGCGTGGTTCGACAACGCTCGCAAACTCCGTCGCCTTGTCAGTGAGCTTGAGGCTCTGTCTCTCCAGACATTCGACCTGCTCGAGGGGGGCAACAAGCGCTGACCATGTCCTCAAGAGAAGTGGTAGCACCCTTCGCCCTTGCATGTGCTGAAAGCCCGGCTAGCGCAGTGGAATCCGACATCAGTTGCAGGATTCTCCCACCCGAGGATAGTGAATCGCGATGTTTCGTTCTTCTGGGCCGGGTTGATCGAGTTGGTGTATCTATGACAGGTCGATCACGCCGGTCCGTAGATCTGACATCTCCATGAGGGTATATTTGCCGCCGATACGTCCCCAACCTGTGGCGCTACCTCCCGCTCCGCCAAAGGGCATATTGATGTCCCAAAAGCCGGTGGAGTCATTGACGATTACCTGGCCCACGCGCAGTTTCTCCATGAAAAAATAGGCTCTGCGGGTGCTCTCCGTGAAGACCGCCGCTTGGAGTCCAAGCGGATCTCGGTTGGCGACTGCGAGCAGTTCTTCGTCTCCAGATGCGGAGAGGATGGGGACAACGGGACCGAAGGTCTCTTCCCGAGCGACAAGCATCTCCTCGCGCACGTCGTCGATGACGGTCAACTCGTAGTAAAGGTCCGTGGGCATTCCTGGCTTGTGTCCTCCACCGGTGAGAATCGAAGCGCCATGGGCTCGCGCGTCGGCAAGGTGTCGGTCCATCTTCTTGGCCACCTCTTGATTGTTCAGTGGGCCGAGCATGGTGTCGTTGTCGAACGGATCACCGAGACGAACCTTCTCCGCCTCACTGAGGCAGAGGGAGACAAACTCATCATGGACTGATGCATCGACCAACACTCGTTCTGTGGCGCAGCACACCTGTCCGGCGCAAAAATAGGCACCGTAGACTGCGGCTTTGGCCGCTTTCGCAAGGTCGGCATCCGAGCAGACGATCAGTGGACCATTGCCGGAGCACTCCATGACCGTGCGCTTGAGACCCGACCGCGACTGAATCCGTGCTCCAGTGACGGATGAGCCAATAAAGCCAACCGCGTCGATATCAGGATGGGTTACCAACAGATCCCCAAGTTCTCCACCGCCTGGTAGTACGTTCACGAGTCCTGAGGGAACGCCCGCCTCCTCGAAGCATTCCAGCGTTGCTAAGACGGTCATCGCTGTATGGGTAGGTGGCTTTACGATGTGTGCGTTACCGGTTGCGAGCCCCGGTGCGACAAATTCGGCCATCATCAGGACAGGAAAATTCCAAGGGGTAATGATCGCCCAGGTGCCGACAGGGCGGTAGAAGGTGAACATCCTCTTCTTCGGATCTGAAGAGGGCATGGTCTCGCCATGAAATCGTAACAGATCCTCGGCGTGAAGATGATAGAGTTGGCTAGCCTCCTTGATGTCGGCGATCGACTCGGAGAGGGGTTTCCCCTGTTCGAGCGTGTGAAGTTCTGCAAACTCGTCGATGCGACGCGCGATAGCTTCTCCGATGCGATGACAGATCTCTGCCCGTTGCCACGGCCCAACCTCGGACCACGTTGCTTGGGCGCGTCGCGCCGCCATCACGGCCATTGTGACCTCGTGCTTGCCAGCGATGGCTACGTTCGCAATGGGCTCTCCTGTTGCTGGGCTGGTAACGACGACAACCTCCCCTGACTGGGGCACATACATTGCACCATCGATGTAACAACCCAACTCTTGAACAGTCATGGCGTCTCCCCTTCGTTCAGTGATTCCACCACCAGTGAGCTCCGACAAAGAGGGTCGCTTTGCAACCTGCTGGAGCTATGACCATTGCGCGTGGCGTCACTGTGCTCACGATTTCGTGAAGTACCAGGTGGAGGGACGGAAGTTGGCATACGGATTCAAGGGATACCAGCCACCCAAGCTGTTCTTTGCAACGACAATCTCGTAGTCTGCCAGCGGCCACCAGAGGGAAGCTACTTGTTTTGTTAGGTACTCCTCATCTGCATAGAGCGGCTGCAGCCCTGGCTGCTCATGGGCGGCGGTGATCAGTTGGTTCGCCTCCTTTGAGTCGTAGCCGCCCGCCCAATAGTTACCCTTGCCGAACTCGTTGCCACCCGCGGGGATGATCTCGTACTGTCCAAAATCCCACATGTAGGCGGAGTAACCTGCCATGCCCCAGTTGCAAGGGCCTGGGGGACATACCCCATCATTGGAGTACATGCTGGTCAGCGATTGGCCGGTCAGTGAGACATCAATGCCAGCCTGTGCTGCCGCGCTCACGAATGCCTCGACCTGTGAAAGGTAGCTTTGTACGCCAGTCTGGTAGGTGAAGGAGATGGTGAAGACCTTCCCCTTTGGGATCCCTGGGCCACATTCGTTGCTGGCATCGCCAGGGCGCTCGCAGACGTCGACGCCGCTGGAGTTCTTGACCCAACCATGGTCAGTTAAGAGTGTTTTTGCCGCTGAAATGCTATAGGGATACGGATCAGATTGAAGGCCTGGTGCGACAAGATCCGAATTGGGGTAGACAGGAGCGACACCGTAGTCGAGCAAGCCATAGCCATGAAGTGTCTGATCCAGATATAGCTTTTCATTCACCAAGTGTTGCATCGCTTGGCGTACGTAGAGCTGGTTTACGAGCGCCTTCCATGGACCGGTGTAGCCGAACTCTACGACTTCGTTATAGAAGTACTTCCAAGGAGCCACCTTAAAACCGTGGGTTTGAAAGTAGCCGATTTGACCAGCATCGCTGTAGGGGATAAACCCAAAGTCGAGAACGCCAGAACGCACGGCATCGGTCTCGGCGGTATCTGATTGAAAACTATAGATCGAGTAGCCACCGAGATACGGTTTCTCGGGCCCGGTGTAGGCGTGGTTGGCGGAAAAGACGGAGTAGTAGGTTGTAGGGTTGAAGCTTTTTAGAGTCCAGGGCCCATCGACAACCTTCCAGAGTGGGTTGGTGGAGTAGGTCGAAAGGTTGCCAGACTCCTTGTAGAGATACTTGTAGACAGCGGTGGCGCCTGAGGGTGTCGCTGCGTCGTGACCGACGGCGCAAGTCGCGCAGGTTTTGTCCCATACTTGGCGAGGGAGGGGGTAGATCCAAGTGAGTTGGTTCCCGGTGAACCACTCGGGATTGTACGAATGTGCCAAGTGGATCGTGAAGCTATACGGGCCGTTGTAGGTGACACTCCTGATGTCGTCTGGCATCTCGCCAGGGACGTAAGGTGCATAGTCCCCAAGCTTGGCTCCAGCGGCTTCAAGTTCAAAGAAGAAGCGCACATCGCTGGTGGTGACTGGCTGTCCGTCTGACCACTTCCACCCCTGTTTCAGGTCAACCGTGACTTCGGTATCACCATGGGAGTACACAGGGGGATCGGCGATTGAGAGTTTGTAGTTGACGCCCGCTTTACCTCTCGCTCCCGCAAAGTACAGGGGCCGCCAAAGCCCACTCTCCACGTTGGAGTCATAGTCTTCGTAGTTGGCCTCATTCTCCAGTGGGAGTATCCAACTGAACTCCTCTCCAATGGGTAATGCATAGCTAGCGACACCCCCATGAATAGGAGTGCCAGAGGTGCTCTTGACGGTCGTGGTGGTCGATGAACTAGTCGATGCGCTACCACAGGCCGCCAGCAAGAGTGATCCAGTAAAGGCGATGCCAAGAATCTTGAGAAGTCTCGATTGTCTCCATGGTTTGTGATGTGCTTTGTCGTTAGCATTGAGACTCTTGTTATTTCGATTAGAATTTATACTATGTCGATTGGAGTTTGCGAAAACCATTACCGCCCCTGTCAAAATAGGCGCATCATGCCGAGACTGTTGCGCGAATCATATACCCACCAGACTGAGTTGCCACGAAAGCATACTCCACCGCTTTAGTGCTGTCAACAACCAGCGAGGAGTACCTCCGATGCAAAAGCTCAAGCTGAGACTAGCTCCTTTGTTTCGTTAGACCTCCTAGAGTTTGAATCGTTAACGGATCTGAAACAAACCGGCTTACGTTCGCGTTCACTCAAGCTCTCCTGATGGCAAGGCTTCCGTAGGGGCTATAAAATCCGAGGGCAATATGCGAGATATCCAAGATCATCGTGTCGCCCTGGTGTGGGATTATTGACCAAAAGATAGTAGGGGGACGAGATTGGGGATGTCGGGATTGTTGGCAGTGGCGAGAAGATGGTATTGATCGAAGCCACGGTGTTTGCATTCGTCTGCCATGAAGGTGTCGAACCGTGAGGCTGGGAATCGGGCTTGTCGTTGAGTAATCAGGCTCGGCCAATCCCGTACAGCAGACCAGAGTGGCCACAGCGAACGTTCATTCCAGGGTAAGCAGGACTAGTAGACCATTGAGCGATGAGACCCTCGCGCATTTGGGTTACAAGTGGGCTACGGACGTTCTCGATGTTACTTGCGTGCAGGCATCATCGGAGGAAGTGAGCCATTACTTCGGCGACGGTGCCCGGCTGATCATGGAGTACGTCGTGGGCGGCCTGGTCGATCATCTGTACTTCACAGGTGCTCAGTTGGCGCGCCCGATCGGCCATAGCCCGATAGACAGCATCGTTTGCCCCGAAGAGATACAGCAGTTGGGTGGTGGTATCACCTAGCGAGGGGGTGAGATCGGGTTGTTGACCGGTCCCGTAGCTACGGAGAGCACCAGCGAGCTGGCTGGGGCGGTTCATGAGACGGAGCCGGATGTCGCTTTCGGTCAAGGTGCGATCCCCAAAAAGCGGTGCCTGATTCCACTCTTCGAGAAAGGTCTTGAATGCTAGGTTGTGGCTCCCAAGCCCAGCGGTGTAGGGGAGCGAGTCGAGGCGTTGTGCGAGCAGTTCGTCGGAGCTCTGTCGTGTGAGTCGTGCCTCGGTGGAGGTGATGCCGAGGTGGGCGGAGACGATGACCGCGCGTTCGATCACCCCGGGATGGGTCGCGAGCATCCAGAGCGCGAGACGACCCCCCATCGAGTAGCCAAAGAGATCAAAGTGAGGAGCAATGGTGCCCAAGGCGTCGAAGAATTGGTTGGGTTCGTTGGGGCCGATAGGTGTTGCGCCATGGCCAGGACAGTCAACGAACCAGATACGCCGATAGAGTGGCGCGAGGGTTCCCACAAAGTCCTTCACCATCGCGAAGCGGTTCTGAGTAAACCCATGAAGACATACCAGGTCTCCATCCGGTGCACGGGTCTGGACCATGAGAGCCGCTACCGTGGAATCAAGGAGAGTTTGTGAAATCGTCAGCGTCGGCACCCCACCCCCCAACCTCAGAGCCCTCTGGGGCCAATGTTCGTCTCTTTGCCATCCTGCTGGAGCAGCTTAACAGGCTCGGACTCCACCAGGTGGTGCTCGCTCCAGGCTCTCGTTCGACGCCGTTGGCCGTCGCGCTGGCAACTGCTCCTCTGTCGGTTTCGGTCTGCCTGGACGAGCGCGCGGCTGCATTCTTCGCCTGTGGCCTCGCTCGTCGGAGTGGTGCGCCGGTGATGGTGGTGACCACCTCGGGAACGGCGAGTCTTGAACTCCTACCGGCACTCGCGGAGGCCTCTCTCTCCGGTCTTCCGTTGTTGCTGGTGACGGCCGATCGTCCAACCCGACTCAAAGGGGTGAGTGCACCCCAGACACTCGATCAGATCCAAGCCATGGCGAGCTTTGTGCGCGCCACGATCTCGTTGGAGTTTGTCAGCTCGCTTACCCCTCGTGATCTCGCCTCCGTCGCACTCCAGTTGGTCACCGAGTTAGGTGGGGCCCCAAATGGGCCAGGCCCGGTCCACCTGAACGTGGGTATCGAGGAGCCGCTCTTGGGACAGGTAGTCGAGGATGAACAGCGCCAGGCAACGGTACTCCAAGAAGGAGCACGACGCGGTGACATCGCCCTGCATCGCCCTCTCGCGCCTCGCTTAGCAGCGTTAGATCCAGAGGTGGCGAATGAGATCTTTCGCTCTGGGCGCTCGGGATGGTTGCTGCTCGGCGGCGTTAGTGAGAGCACCCATGAGACGATTGCGGCGGCAGAGGCCGTAACTAACCAGTTGGGTTGGACTCTGGCGGTCGATGCACGTACGCCATTGGCCCGGCGGGATACAACGGTGATCCACCTGGATCTACTGACCCGCGGATCCACTCCCACACCGGAAGTGGTGGTCGTGATCGGTGATTTTCCACTGGCTCGCAGCTCCATGAATGCCTTGCGAAGGGTTGTCGAGGCCGGTGGTGACGTGGTGACGCTTGGTGATCGGTTTGTGGTTCGTGATCCGGGGCGTTTTGTGACGGCTGGGTATGTTGCCGATGTAGAGTCGACACTTCAGTCAGTGTTGACAGAGAGCCTGGCACCGGTCGAGAGGTCGCCAGTCGTCTCCGAACGGGTTCAGCTGCTTGCACTCGACCAGAGTATTGACCGCTCGCTGCAGAACTTTGCACAGGATCATCCTGCTACGGAGATCGCGGTCGCCCGCGCGCTCTATGGGTTGTTGGGAGGCGATGAAGCGCTATTTTCCTCCGCATCGATGCCGATTCGGTACCTTGATCAGTTCCGTGGCTATCACTCCGATCCACCGTTGGTGGCGATGAACCGGGGAGCGAATGGGATTGACGGCGTTCTTTCGAGTTATCTAGGGTTCGCCCACGCAGAACCCCAACGCCTCACTGCACTCCTTGTGGGTGATCTCGCTACTCTCTATGACGTCAGCGCCCTCATTCATCTGCCTCTCCCAAGTCGAGGCTTGATTGTGGTACTTGACAACCAAGGTGGGCTCATCTTCGATCAGGTGCCACCGGCTGCGAGCATCGCCGCTGATGTCCAGACGGAGTTTTTTGTGACGCCACCACGCGTGCGCCCAGCATCGGTCCTCGAGGGAATGGGGTTCGAGGTGACGAGGATCACCGCTGCCGCGGACCTTGCCGCGCTGGTGCAACGATCTCGCAACGGCGAGTTCCTTATCGCCGTGCTCGAGGGGACTCGGGCGGCTAGTCACGAGGCTCTCGGTAGTCTTTACGCACAGATCGATCACCAACTCGCAAAGGAGCAGCGCAACCCATGACTCTATCCGAGGACCTTCAGTACCGTGGACTCATCAACCAGATGAGTGCAGAGGGGCTCGTCGAGCGGATGGACTCGGCTCACCTTTCGCTCTACGTCGGCTTTGATCCGACAGCTGACTCCTTGCACCTAGGCAACCTGCTGGGCCTCATTATGTTGCGGAGATTCCAGCGGGCTGGTCATCGCCCGATTATGGTGGCAGGTGGCGGTACTGGGATGATTGGCGATCCCTCCGGGCGCTCCACCGAGCGGACTCTTCTCGATGACGAGACACTGACCAAAAACACTGCGGCAATTCGCCTACAGCTCGAACGTTTTATCGACTTCTCTGGCGAGGCAGCTGGCGTATTGGTCGATAACCGTGAGTGGCTCCAAGACCTCAATCTGATCGACTATCTCCGTGAGTACGGTAAGCACTTCTCTGTTGCGACCATGTTGGCCAAGGATTCGGTCAAGGCGCGTCTTGGCAGCGAAGGGATCTCCTACACCGAGTTCAGCTACATGGTGCTGCAGGCGATCGACTTTCTGGAGCTCAGCCGGCGTTTGGATTGTACGCTGCAGCTGGGCGGCTCTGATCAATGGGGAAACATCACGGCGGGGATCGACCTGATTCGGAGGGTGGATCAACGTGAGGCCTTCGGTTTGACGTGGCCGTTAATCACCAAGGCCGATGGTACGAAGTTCGGTAAATCGGTTGGAGGAGCGATCTGGCTCGATCCTCGCCGGACCTCGCCGTATCAGCTCTATCAGTTTCTTGTTCGCTCCGATGACGTTATGGTGATGTCCTACCTCAAGCAGTTCACCTTTCTCGATCAGGAGGAGATCGCCGAGCTTGATCAGTCCCATCGTGAACACCCCGAACGGCGCGATCCTCACCATCGGCTCGCCTCGGAGCTGGTGACGTTGGTGCACGGCCAGGAGGAGGCTGAGCGGGCTAAACGGGCAAGCCGTTCACTCTTTGTTGGAGAACTTGAGCTGTTGGAACCGGACCTGCTCGAGGAGGCGCTCGGTGAGGCTCCTACCTTGAATGTCGATGCAGTTGAGTTTGAGGAGGGCATCGATCTCATCGAACTCATATCGCGTAGTCCCCTGTTTGTCTCAAGGTCAGAACTGCGACGCACGTTGGGTCAGGGCGGTGTCTATCTCAATGGCGTGGCCCAACGGGAGAGCATCACCGTCACCAAGGATCTGCTGATCGATGGCCGTCTCTTGGTGCTGCGCCGTGGCAAGAAAGATTACTGTTTGGTTCGCTGTGGTGCACAGTAGCCATGGAGTGCATCACGCAGTCGATCGCGATAGTCGATGAGCTCCGTATCAGAGGCGTAGCGTTGGCGGGGCCAGAGGAATCCGCGTAGACCGTCCTTGTGGCGTCTCGGAATAACATGGGTGTGAAGATGTGGTACCGACTGAGAGATGACGGTGTTCGTGACGGTGAGAACGCCGTCTGCTCCAAAAGCGGTCACCGCCGCTCGCGCGACGGCTTGGGTCCTGTGTGCTACCTGTGTCACTGTTTCAGGCGAAGCGACCAAAAGATGCTCCACATGGTCGGTAGGGATCACGAGGGCATGTCCGAGAAAGACCGGCGCATGGTCGAGGAGCACCGACGTCTCTGTGGCAACCTCGACGACGAGCGGATTGTGGGGATCGCTGATCAGGTCGCAGAACGGGCAGAACATGGCTGAGAGTGTAGTAACCGATGATGATGCCCAGCTGCGACGTGCGCTTTGGGCGATGGCATCGGGTCTGTATCTTCTCAGTTTGACGGATGGCGATCGATCCCATCTCATGACGATCTCGCTGGTTATGCAGGTCTCCAAGGAGCCAAGAATCCTTGCGATGTCGGTCGAACGTGGGGCGTTGGCGCTCGAGTTCTTGCATCAGGGCGCAGCCGTCGGGTTGGTCTTCCTCGACGTGGCACAGGTTCCCCTCGCCCGCAAGTTCGCCAAACCTCCAGTTGTCGACGCTGTAGCGATGACTGCGAGCGGTGTACCAGTTGTCCGTGATGAGGTGTCGGGGTTGCTCTTGCCAAGGGATGCCCTTGGTATGGTGCTAGGAAGGGTTGTAGCTATGGACGAGCTAGGTAGCCATTGGCTGATCACGAGTTCAGTCGATAGCATGGTAGTACGCCAACCACTTGAAGCGTGGTCATCAGTGCTGTCGATGTCCGATACTCGAATGCGTTATGGCGGCTAACGAAGCAGGAAAGAGGTAGTTTGGAGTATTTCCGTCGCGAGAAAGATACCAATAGCGTTCAGGTCAACGATGGCCCTCCTGACCTCATGGCGGGACAAGTGCATCGACAGGGGATTCGGTTGCGTTGGGTGGCAACCGAAGCCGACCTGGTGGAGGTCGTCAAAGAGGCCCAAACGGTGGGCTCGGTGGCGGTTGACACGGAGTTCCATCGAGAGCGAAGCTATTATCCAAAGTTAGCGCTGGTGCAGGCGCGGGTTGGCGACCTTATCTTTCTCATCGATCCGCTTGTCGTCGATCTGGCCCCGCTGGGGGAAATCTTTGGCGACGAGGAGATCAAGTTCGTCTTTCACGCGAGCGAACAGGACCTTGAGATCCTTGAGCGCGCAGTTGGCACCCGTCCGGTCCAACTTTTCGATACACAAGTAGCGGCGGGTTTTCTGGGCATGAGTCACGCCTCCCTCGGTGCGTTGCTCAACCAGTATCTCCACGTCACGATTGCGAAGGGGGCTCGGCTCTCGGATTGGATGGCACGTCCCCTCACTCCCGAGCAGATTGATTATGCGGCGACAGATGTCCTCTATCTGGAGGAGCTCGAACGCAAGATTGTCGCTGAGCTCGAAGCCACAAACCGTCGGAGCTGGGCGATGGAAGAGATGCAGGCGGTCGTGCGTCGCCGTCGGTTCGAGGCTCCGGTGGAACTAGCTTGGACGCGCATTCGCGAATGCCGCAGTCTCGATGATGAGCAGAATCGACGAATCGCCGCGCGAGTCGCCGCATGGCGAGAGGAGCAGGCTCGGGTGCGCGATGTTCCCGCACGTTCCATTTTGTCGGACCTTGCCATCTCCTCCATCGCCAGAGCCGCTCCTGCGTCGCGTTCGGAGTTAACTCGGCTGCGTGGGGTAGACCCACGACGGCTTGACGCTGAGGCGGTCGGTCAACTGCTTGAGTTGGTGGCGAGCGATGAACCGATTGGTACCGTCACCGCGGAGCTCGCGATCTCGGCGACCATGCGACCAGAGTTGGCCCCGATTGTGCTGTTGACCGCTGCGGTCGTGCAGGCCAAAGCCATGGAGCTTGGAATCGATCCTTCATTGATCGCCGCTCGAGACGATATTGTCGATTTTGTGATCCGCCGGCGTGGCGGACTCTCGCGTGGTTGGCGTTACGAAGTATGCGGCTGTGAGGTCGGGGCGTTGTTGACTGGTGAGCGTACCATCCAAGTGGTCGAGGATCATCGTCTCCAGGTCCATCCATCTCCAGGTTTGCGATAGCAGCAATGGGCAGAGCGCCCACGCAATGGATGATTCGCCCACGCAGTGGATCATTGAGGTGCGCCATCAGCTGCATGTTCCCGATCAAAGGGTGTTCTCACACCTTGATTGGCTCCACAAGTAGGCGGGAGTTCTCTTGGCAAACCCAGGACCATTCACTAAAAGATCGTTGCCTATCTCCTTGGCGTTGTGGCCCGATGAATACCGACGAGGACCGCTGAGCGATTGGCAAGCTGTTGCAGAGGACGATCCTTGGCCGCTGCGCTCGGTGGCGCCGCGCCGCTGATCGAGGCACAACTCGGCGCGTTCTCAGTCCCCGCAACCGGTGGGTCGTAGCAGCGGCAATCCGATCGTGCTCTGGCGCTATCACGAGCCAGGCACAGTGACATGGTGATCACCGATACCCAGAGCCACCGCCGCGTTGGTGGGCCTGATGGCGCGAAGTCGTCATCTCCATGAGGCTTGTGGGTCGTTCCTTGACGACCCAACGAGCGATCGACCGTCATGCTGCTCACCCTCATGATTCGTACCGTCACGGCGTGCAGCATCGGTTTGTCACCAATTCAAGCGACGTTGCCCGCTCAGCTCTCTGGTGGGCGTAGATCGATGGTAAGGGTGAGGATACCGTCCTCAAGCTTGGCAACTGCGTCCCCAATGACGGCATAATCGAAGTAGTCCACGGAGGCTTGCTCAACGAACTTCGCTCGTTCACTACCCTCTACGGGAGGTATCGGGCGAGATTTGACAGCCGCGGCACGTCGTTGGAATCGCTCGATCATCTCGTCTGGATTGAAGGCATCTGTCATGATCACTCCCTTGTCGTTTGCGCTTGTGCCTTGGGGACAAGATTGGCGTCGCCTTGGTGCGTCGGTGGCGCTCGCACGCCCTCACCGCACCGACTAAGGCCGACCCTCGACCACCCTTAGCCAAGCCGTTGTCGTTGGAATCTATCCTACCCTCAAGGTGTTTTGACCTGGTAGCTGGAGATCTGCGAGAGCAAAATCGCTAAACTGGCTGTTGGACGTGCGAGGAATGAATAGGTCTCGTCAGAGTGAGTGGGAGTAGCGCGTGAAGAAGGGTCGTCATCGTCGATACGAAGAGGCGCGAAAGGCAAAGCGAGGTATTCCAATGCCACTCATTCGCTGTGAGGAGTGTGGAGGGGATTCGGTCCATGGGCATGCCGATTGGTGTATGGCCTATCTCGATGACGAAGAGCTCCAGGCTGCTCCATCCTCCTATGGGCGTGACGAAGATTCGGAGGATTGAGTCGTAGCCGCTGCATTGTTTACGATCTCGTTCACACAACCCTCTTCGGCCATCTCCTCCATGGTGGGACGTTCGCGCGATGCGGGTAGCCTCGGGGTAGTGTTTCTTCATGGTTGGCGCCGTGACCTGCATGATTGGTCCAAGGTGATCGAATTGCTGGGTGAGGATCTCTCGATTCTTGCGCTCGATCTCCCCGGCTTTGGGGATTCACCGGAGCCACTGACCGCCCTGAACTCGGTGGGCTATGCGCAGGCGGTCGCAGAGGTCATCCGTGAGTGGCGCCACGAGGCAGGGGTTGGTCGTGTGGTGGTGGTCGGCCATTCGTTTGGTGGTCGGGTCGCTATTGAACTGGCCAGCGTGGTGGCCCCAGAGCTCACCGATGCGCTTGTACTCATTGGTGTACCCATTATCCGACCGCCGAATCAGGCAAGGTCACCATTGGGCTACCGACTCATTCGATCGCTTGCGGGGTTGGGGGTGGTCTCCGAGGAGCGCCTGGAACGAGCGCGGCAACGCTACGGCTCGGACGATTACCGCCAGGCTCGTGGTGTGATGCGTCAGATCTTTGTCGCGGTGGTGAAGGAGGAGTATCTCGATCATCTCCTCTTGGTTCAGCGGCCGATCTGGATGCTCTGGGGTGCGCTTGATCAAGCGTGTCCAGTTGCATTGGCACGCCAGGTGGCAAGCGCCAGTTCCTGGGCAACGCTCAAGGTGCTCGATGGGGTTCATCATCTGGTCCCACTTGAGGATCCTCAGTCGATTGCGGAGCTGATTACGACTAGAGTAATCGGGTCCTAGTCCGGGAGGTTGACCAAAGCAATGGGTCACGAGCTTGCTGTTGTAGCGGCCGTCATAATCGGTGTGATCGCTCAGCTTCCGGCACTGAAGTGGGTTCGTGTCGCCCAACGGGAGCATTATCTTCCCGGGCGTATCGGTGGGTTTTTCGCACTTTGGTTCAGAGCTTCCTTCATCAACCAGGCGTTGCTCGTTGTCGGTTTGATACTCCTGGTCGGAAGTTTTGTTCGCTCCTTTGGGACCGACGCGCATCTCGGCCTCGCTGCGCTGTTGGTGCTCTGTCTGTTAGCCGCACCAGTCGGTCTTGGGTTTCGGGGCCGAACCTCGAAACTCGCACTGACCTCGCGGATGAGGCGCCTGCTGGTGACGGTAGGAGTTATCGATGCCCTGGTGACGCTCATCGGCTGGCTCATTGGGGCCCCTCTCGGGTTTGCCTTGTTAAGTGGCTACCTGGCACCCTTGATGGTCGAGCTTGGACTCATCGCAACCCAACCGCTCGAGGACCGTCTACTCGGGCGCTATGTGGATGATGCGACGGAGCGACTCCTGCGCATCCGTCCAAAGGTGGTTGGCATCACTGGCTCCTTTGGTAAGACGACGACGAAGAACTATCTGGCGACCCTGCTCGAGGGATCTGTGCGTGCCATCGCCTCACCAGCGTCCTTCAACAACCGGGGAGGTCTTGCCCGTTCTATCAATGAACGACTGGTGCCAGGTACTGAGGTCTTCATCGCTGAGATGGGTACTTTTGGGCCGGGAGAGATTGCCGCACTTTGTTCTTGGATCCCACCCCAGATCGCGGTACTGACCGCGCTTGGCCCTGTCCATCTCGAACGCTTTGGGTCCGAGGCATCAATTTTGCGGGCGAAACTTGAGATCACAGAGCAGGCATCGGTCGTGATCATCAATGTGGACTACCCCCGCCTTGCTCTCGCTGCGAAGGCACTTGCCGGCAGCGCGACTGAGCGAAAGATCATTAAGGTCTCGGCGGTCCAGCTTGACGTAGACGTGACGGTCAAGCCCAATGAAGAGGGGGAGTTGGTCATCTATCTTGGGGGCCAGAAGCTTGACAAGATTGATGCTGGCGACATCGCTCCTACGAACTTAGCCTGTGCGATCGCCGCTGCGCTTGAGTGCGGTGTCACCGGCGAGGCCATCTGTGCTCGCCTCGCCTTCATCGCCTCACCAGCGAACCGACTGGTGACGGCAGTGGTCCCCGAGAGTGGTGTGGAGGTCATCGATGACACCTACAACTCGAATCCTGCGGGAGCTCGTCGCGCGCTCGCGGCTCTTGACCGACGCGGTGGCGAAACGTCGACCAAGTTTGTCGTTACTCCTGGCATGGTGGAGCTTGGTACGCGTCAATACCCGGAGAACTACGCGCTTGGAAAGGCGGTAGGTCGCGTCGCTGACGAGTTGATCGTGGTTGCCAAGACGAACCGAGCTGCACTGATTGAAGGGGCCGCCGAGGCGCAGGCGGATGCCCAAGGCTGCCGTCTCAGAAAAGTGCTCACCGTCAAGGATCGAACGGCTGCGATTGCGCAGGTCAAGCGCACGGCGAAGCCGGGTGACGTTGTTCTCTACGAGAACGATCTGCCTGATCATTACCCGTAGGTGCGCGCCGCTCCCGATACGCTCCGACTTCTGGGCGACTGGCATCCGATAGAGTTGAGACGTAGCCCAGATCGGGTAGCGTGTTGCGGGTAGCAGCCTGGATCAGCCTGCGACACCGCCGGTGACGCTGTGAGTTGGGCCCTCTGTTTGGGCCCTCTGTTTGGGCTCTCTGTTTGGGCCCTATAGTTGAACTGTGGAAAGGAACTCCAGTATGGCCGTTGAAGTGGTGGAGCGTATATGAGTGCGATGATTGCGGTCCTCTTTGGAGGACCTTCGCCCGAGCATGACATCTCGATCCTGACGGGGTTGCAGGCGGCGCATGCGTTGCTTGGAACCGAGAGCGCGGTGACGGGCATCTACTGGTCCAAGACGGGTGAGTTCTATCGTGTTGCACCAACCCTAGAGGCGCCGGCCTTCGCTCAAGGGGTCCCATCAGGAGCTGAACCGTTGATGCTCATCACGGGCAGTCGCGCTGGATTTGGTAGCCTTTCGTCGGGTTTGCGACCAAAGCTAGAGATGATCTCCATCGATGTGGTTGTCAATTGTTGTCATGGTGGCCCTGGAGAGGATGGATCGATTCAGGCAGCTATGGATCTTGCGGGTCTTCGGTATACCGGTCCTTCGACGGCCACCGCCGCTATCGGGATGGACAAACTGAGCTTTGGCGCCCTGGCTGTCGGAGCAGGACTTCCGGCGCTGCCGCGTGTTGCTGCTGATGGGGAGATCCCCTTCGAGGGGCCGTACATCGTGAAGCCACGTTTTGGTGGTTCATCCATCGGCATTGAGGTCATTCGTGATCGGGGGACACTCCGGGATCGGGTTCGTGACAGCGTGCATCTACGCACAGGAGCGGTGGTGGAGCCGTTTCGGGAGGATCTCTATGATCTCCAGATCGCTATTAGAAGCTATCCTGAGCTCCAACTTTCGGCCATTGAACGGCCAACCCGTTCCGGCGGTATGGCAGCGATCCTGACCTACTCAGATAAGTATCGGCCGGGCACCGGGATGGCGGCGGCGCCGAGAGAGTTGCCGGCGCTCTTAAAACCCGAAACTGAGGAGCAGATTCGTGAGGTGGCCACGAGGACTGCGGCCCTCATCGGGTCTCGTGGAGTGGCGCGGATTGATTTTCTCGCGAGTGAGAACGGCGATCTTTTTCTCAACGAAGTGAACACGATTCCCGGCTCTCTGTCCCACTATCTGTTCATCGAACCGAAGGAGACGCTGGCAGAACAGCTGGCCAAGGATATCCGCGAAGCTCGGGAGCGACCCACCTACACTCCAGTGACGCAAGGGGCGGATGGGAGTGTTTTGCAGTCGGCGGCGACGATCGCACAAAAACTAGCCTAGAGTGACCTTTATGACCGCCCACGAGCCAATGACGCCAAGTCTCGGACAGCTGTCGGGTCGCACACAACGCATCGTCGGCGCGATGGTTGATCCGGATGAGCGGGTGGTTGCCATCGTCCACCCACACTGGTGGTTGGTGCTCGGACCTGCGGCGACCTTTGTGGCGGCGAGCATCGTCGCGGTTGTCTTGACTACCTTTAACTATGCTCTGCTCAGCCTCTTCGGTCTGCTCATCCTGGGGGCCGCCGTGGTGAACATGCTCTTCCGCGGCTTGCAGTGGTACTTTGAGATGTTGGTGATCACCGATCGGCGTGTTCGGTTTTCGCGAGGGGTACTGCTGCGTAAGACCAGTGAGATTCCGTTGCGCCACGTGAATGATATCACCACCCAACAGGGAATTATCGGCAGAATTCTTCATTTTGGACGCCTGCACATCGACTCAGGTGACGCCTTTGGTGATGAACTCATCACCTTTGTCCCGAATCCTATACGATTGCGTCAGCTCCTTGCCAGCCTGGAGGATGCCCAGCAGGCAGGGTCTGGCGGTGCTTCCTCGGCCGTCAACACCAACACGGATTCGCTCAGTCGGCTTGAGCGGTTAACGATCCTACGGGCAGGAGGATTCTTGAGCGATACGGAGTTTGAGCGGGCGAAGTCGTCCTTGTTGCGTGAGCTCGATGGGGAACAGGGAACGCGCTACTGATGCCTGATGACGCAGTTCGGAGCGCGCTAGCGCAGCGGTGGTCTCGACAGCTCCAGGATTGGGCGATACCCGAGGAGCTACTCGCTAAGGCCCCGGAGTCGCCATGGACCTTTGACCCCAATGGGTTTCGCCCACTCAGGGACGTGCCACTGAACCAGACCCAGTTGGCCCTTGTCGAGCTGCTCGCTCGGTCTGCGCACCGCAGTGTTCTCGATGTTGGGGCGGGTGCTGGTGCGGCAGTTCTTCCGATTGGCTCCGCTATTCGTTCTCTACTGGCTCTCGATCAGAATGCGGAGATGCTTGAGGTGCTCGCCCTTGAGAGTGAAGCATCGCCTGAGCTGTTAGTCGAGACGCGAGTCGGTGACTTCTTCGACCTTGAACCGGAGCTTGGACGTTTTGACGTGGTCACCTCGCAGAACGTTATCTATAACATCTCGGATCTCTTCGGTTTTCTCGAGGGACTCCTTGCCCATGCTGAGGTAGGAGTCGTGCTTGAAATGACCCTGCATCATCCACACTATGGCCTCAATTTGCTTTGGGAGGAGTTCCATCAGCTCCAGCGTCCGACGGATCCCAGCGCAACTGATGTTATCGAGGCATTGACGGTGCTCGGTGTCTCCCCAAAGGTGGTGATCGGACCTGGATTGCGACGCTCCATGGACCCTGCCCAACAGATCATCTCCACGAGGAAAAGGCTCTGCCTGGCGCCGACGGAGGATCGGGCCATACAGGCAGCCATCCAAGCGGGTCGCATGCTTGTCAATCCAACGGTGACCCTCATCTGTGAGTGTGCCAGTGCGTGAGGTGGGCCAGGTGCAGCTGCACTACGAACGTACGGGTCCACCGGATCGCCCAGTAGTTGTGTTGATTCATGGTCTTGGCGGTCAGTTAACGGACTGGCCAGGGCCTGCCATCGCGCGCTTTGTTGGGGCTGGTTATCAGGTCTTGACCTATGACCAGCGTGATAGTGGGCTTTCGACCCGATTGACGAGCGTAGGTATTCCCGATCTGTTGTCGATCTATATGGGACGCCGTGACCTCGCTCCCTATACGTTGGCGGATATGGCAGACGATCTGCTCGAGTTACTTGATCGTCTCGGCATCGATCAAGTCCACCTCGTTGGCGTTTCGATGGGAGCGATGGTGGCGCAGCAGTTCCTCATCGAGGAGCCCAAACGTGTTCTGTCGTTGATTAGCATGCTCGGTTCCACTGGACGCACCGGTGTTGGCCAGCCGAGCGAGATGGCCCTCGCAGCGCTCATGAACCCGAACCGCGAGGAACCCTTAGAGTTGGTTGTCGGTCGGCCTCGTTCAACGCAAGAACGACAAGCGATCCTCGATCGCATCGATCGAGGTGCCGCTCGGTTGGCGGCGGCCGGCATTGATGACCCGGTGGCAAGTGTGCGTCAGTTGAGCGCCGTGCTCGCTTCGCCTGACCGTTCTACTGCACTGTCGACGCTTGCGGCCTTGCCTTCGCTGGTTGTACACGGGGTGATCGATCCGCTCGTCAACGTATCTGGGGGCATCGATACCTTTCGGGTGTTGGCGGGCTCGCGACTCCTTCTCTTTGCCGATCTCGGGCATGACCTACCCGCTTGGTGCTGGGATAGGCTGGCGGCAGAGATGCTAAAAACAATCGCCGAAGCGGGGGGGTAGGTTGTGGGGCCACTACAGGGTATTCGGGTCGTTGAGATGGCGGGGATTGGTCCTGCCCCATTTGCTGGCATGATCCTTGCTGACCTTGGAGCGACGGTGATCCGAATCGATCCGCCCAAGCGACCGGGAATCGGTGCCGATCTGATGGGTCGGGGAAAGCGCGCCATCGCCATCGATGCCAAGAAACCCGGCGCTGCTGAGTTGATAGGACGGATTGTGGAGCGTTCGTCGATCCTGATTGAGGGGTTCCGCCCGGGCGTTATGGAACGGTTAGGACTTGGACCCTCGGAACTGATGGTCGTCAATCCACGGTTGATCTACGGGCGGATGACTGGATGGGGTCAGGATGGACCAAAAGCAGCGCGTTCGGGACACGATATCAACTATATTTCGATGTCCGGCGTATTGGGCTCCATCGGGGACGAGGTCCACGGACCATCTATTCCACTGAATCTGGTCGGAGATTTTGGCGGCGGTGGCATGTTGCTTGTGGCTGGCGTGCTCGCCGCGCTCATCGAATCCCACCGGACCGGAAAGGGCCAGGTGGTAGATGCGGCGATGGTCGATGGTTCACTGTTGCTCATGACGATGATCTACTCGATGTTTCAGGAGGGAGGTTGGTCGTCTGGGCCAGGAAGCAATCTCCTTGATGGCGGCGCCCCTTTCTACTGCACCTATGGCACCAAGGATGGTCGCTGGGTGGCAGTGGGGGCACTCGAGCCCCAGTTCTTTAAGGAGCTTGTTGAGGTGCTCGACCTTGGGGAGCGCTTCACTACTGCGAATCAGTATGATCAGGGTCGTTGGCCGGAGATGCGTAGGGCCTTCACGGAGCGGTTCCTCCGTCGCACACGAGCGGAGTGGGAGTCGGTGTTTGCAACGTCGGATGCCTGCGTGACGCCGGTGTTGACCATGGTTGAGGCACTCGATCACCCACTTCATCAGGAGCGAGGGAGTTTTGTCAAGGTGGGAGAACTGCGTCAACCGGGGCCAGCTCCTCGTTTTGGAAACTACGACGAAGAGGAGCGACGGCTCCGGCGTGAGCTTGTCTACGACTCGACAGGCATCCTGGCCGAGATCGGTGTAGCCCGGGACGAGATCGACGCGCTGTTAAACCAAGAGCTCGTTATCGAGTAGGTTTTGGTGTTCTACCTGGGGAGAGAGGCCAGTGGTGCCCCGTTCTTTACCTCTGATCGGTCACATCTGCTGGTGTTAGGTCCGCCAAGGTCTGGGAAGACCTCCTCGTTGGTCATTCCCAATGCACGCCTTTTTCCTGGGGCTGTCGTCGTCACTTCGACGAAGAATGATATCCTGGACGCTATTTTGGCCCGCCGTCTCGAGGTCGGCAAGGTTTGGGTTTTTGACCCGAGCGGAGAGGTGCCACTCATGGAGGGGGTCCGTCGCGCGAGCTGGTCCCCTGTCATGGCAGCAACCAGTTTCGAAGAGGCGGTCCTGGTGGCTGAGGGTTTTGTCGCCGTAGCGCTCGGCGTTGGGGGCTCATCGGATCGACACTGGATTGATCGAGCGAAGGCCCTTCTCGCTCCGCTTTTGCTGGCTGGCAATCTTCTCGGAGTGTCAGCGACGGTGATTGCCCAATGGGTCGACGGGCGTGAATTTGGAGAGGCGACCGATACTCTCCAATTCGCCGGAGAGGTACGCGCCCTTGGCGTACTTCAGGGGATCTTAGGGACCGAGGCGAGGGAGCGATCGGCGATCATCTCCTCGACCTCGGGTGCCCTTGGGGCCTACCGTTTCCGAGACCAGGATCAGGGAGAGGAGTTTGCACCCTCACGTTTTGTCGTGAGTCGTGATCTGCTCCTCATTGTCTCGCCGTCCCTCGTGCAGACGGTCGTTGCTCCGGTGGTAGTCGCGCTGATCGACGAGATTCGTCGTGCCGCCTATCGCGCTACCGTCATGGGGATACAGCCGATGGTGGCCTTGCTGCTCGATGAGATGGCCAACATAGCTCCGCTCCCTTCGCTTGGCTCGCTACTCTCCGAAGGGGTCAGTCAAGGTGTCCACCTACTCGGTGCCCTGCAAGATCTTTCACAGGCGAGACTTCGATGGCCACAACTCATGCGAGGCCTTTTGACACTCTTTGGCACGACGATGGTCCTCGGTGGGATCGGGGACATCGAGACCCTGCGTATGTTGGAGGAGCTCTTCGGGGATGTGAACCGAGAGGAGGTGGGGTGGCAGCGCGGAGGTTTCTTGCGGCTCACAACGAGCACCCATCGACGGGCGCGACCGCTGATGAGTCGCGGCGACCTTCGCAACCTTGGCCCCTTCGAAGGGGCAGTGCTGGATCTGCGGGGTCGTTCTGGAACCGTGCAGCTGACTCCTGATTTTCGCCAGTAAATGCTTCTCATGGTGGTCTTGGTGGAGTTGGGTGTTGCGCTGGTAGGCTGTGGCTGCCATGCCCACGTTGTTTGCTGTCCTGTTGACGAAGGTCAAACGTAGCCAGATTGTGACGCTGTTGGTCGCTTCGATCACCTGTTTGGTGATCGGCGCCATCGCCTTTGCCCTTACCCAGCATGTCAGTGTTGGCATCGGTCTTTACTGGGCGGTCACCACAGCGACAACCGTCGGCTATGGGGATGTGACACCACACAACACCGTCGGCCGAGTGATCGCCATTCTTGTGATGGTGACGACAATTCCACTCTTTGGCGCCGCCTTTGCCTTTCTGGCGGCATCGCTCACCGCCACTCGGCTCGCTAAGCTCTTGCACATGCGAGAAGGACCCCCCAAAGGAAGTTTTGTTGCGATCTATGGCATGCACGATGCCGTGCGCAAGATTGCGAGTGAGGTCGCCGCCACGGGAGAGCGGGTGGTGGTGGTCGCGGAGAGCAATCTGGAGAGTCTCCCGGCAACGATCGAGACGATCAAGGGGGATCCGACCCTTGAGACCGTCCTCCGGCGCTCGGAGCCAGAGCGGGCCTCGCGGCTTCTCATCGCTGTCGAGGATGAGAAGGACGCACTGCTGATCGCTGTGATGCTCCGACATCTTGCACCGGCTGTCCCGCTCATCGCCGTCGCCAACTCCTCGAGGATTGCGACGGCACTCACGGATTTGGGGGTGGAGACGACGGTCTCGATCGAGGATCTGTTGGGGCATACACTTGCCAAGAGTATCGAGACTCCCCACGCTGGTGATCTACTGCTGGAGATGGTGCGCTCCCCCGAGATGATGTTTCGCGAATATCCCGCCGAACCGGGGGTGATCGGCCGTACGCTCAGTCAGGCCCGTTCGATCGAGCAGGGGCTGTTGCTCGGCGTCGTCAAACAGGGTCAGATCCACATGGGTGTCTCGACGGATCCGGTGATCGAATCTGGGGACACGATTCTCGTACTTCGCCCTCGCCCCCAGGAGTCCAAGCGCTAAATTTCCGCCAGAATCGCTACTGATGTGATCACAAAGATCGCTCCAGGTTGGTTTGCCCAGCTCTGCCACCCTTGGGCAATGAAGTCGAGTTCCTCAGCGTTGGCGAGTCCAAGCCGCAGTGCCTCGCTCGCAAAAGTGGAGTGTCGCACCCGGCCAGCCCATAACCCTCCCCACCAATGGCACAGCTCGGGTGTGGCATAGGTCCAGGTGATGGTGTTGACGCTGTGGCGTGCGAGCCCGCAGGCAAGCGCGAGCGACGGGAGTTCGCGGCCAATGTTGGGATTGACATGATTGGCCGAAGCGATGCCCTGGTACACCTGCATCCAGCGCTCGAGTCCCTCCGAGGTGGGCCACCACAGCATCCGGTCGTAGTCGGCGTCGGCGAAGGCGAGGTAGCGCCGGGCCACCCTGGCCATCTCGCTCACGGCTCGTCGTGGATCACGAAGATGTTGAAGTACCTGGTGAGCATGGACGACGTCAAAGCTCTTGTTCTGAAAGGGTAGTGCGTAGGCGTCACCAACGATGCCAAAGCCGTACGGACTGGCCCCAACGGCTTCCTTGACGATCGGCGTGGTTTGGTCGAGGGCGATGACACGACCTCTGGAGAGGAGTTGTGCAAAGTCGCGCGTGATGGTTCCTGGTCCACAGCCAACATCGAGTAGGGTGTCGTCCTCTTGCAGGACGGGTACGAGGTAGCCAGCGGAGTTTTCGGCACCCCGCCAACGATGTGACGCAAGGACCGATGGGTCATGACCGTGAATATAGATAGCTGCCATCGATGCCTCCTAGAACTCTGCATGGAAAGTACTTCGCCGGGATGCTGATTAATAAAACTGTGACCAGTTGGCGGTGGAGGGGTTCGTGAAGCCAGTCGGGCCAGTTCCAAAGAGTCGGAGAATATTGCCGGTCATCACGCGAACAAGGTGGCTCGGGCAGGCGGTGGTTCCCGGTTGACAAGCTTGCATGGCAGCGATCCAATTGTTGGTACCGCTCTCGAAGATGCCGGCTTTGCTGGTGGGGTTGGTGACGTAAGTCGTGTCAGCGTAAGTTTTGTGGTTATCAAAGCCGATGACAACTGGCGAGTGACTGAGGATCTCGACGTTGGGAGGGTTCGGGCGGCTGGGATCGTAGCCGTCAAAGTCATACTTCAAGAGACCTGGTATCTTCGAGCCGTTGGTGAGGCCGGTACCCGCAAAGAGCCAAGTGCGCGCGTCGGTGACCACGAGCGGAAAGCTGAGGTTGTTGTTGTAGCCGATATAGGTATCGCCCACCAAGGACGAGGCGGGTAAGTTGGCGGGGGGCTGACCCCACCAGTTCTGTGTGACGCGAGCATTGTCGACCCCATAGAGTGGATCGGCCTGCGGGTCGCGGTAATTCACGACCTCCAGGTTTGGTCCAAGGGGTGAGGACTGGAGGCGGACCTTGCGCAGGATCGGGCTCGCACCGAAGAAGACCAGATTGACGCCGTGGGTGCTGGCAGCAACTGCATTTGAACGCATCCTCGTCGACCACTCCTCGTCATGTCCGAGAGAGAGTAGCGCCTGGTGGTTGGTAAGGAGGTTGCCATGGACCGTGAGGGTAATGTTGGTCCAGTAGGTCACATTGAGACCATGCTTTTCCATGTAGCGTACCAGCGGGTATTCGTTGGTTAAGAAGTTTGCTGCTCCATTGCCGTAGCCATAGGGACGGTCGAAGGAGAGGACGCGCGACCGATTGGGAGGTGGATAACCTGGCTCAGGCGTGGCACCCTGATAGAGGTCATAGCCACCGAAGGGGTTAAAGGCCTGCCAGGTAAAGACAGCGTTCATGACGACATAGGTCGCCGTTGAGTGGGGATCCCAGACCGTGAGGGGAATATAGCTTTGCTGTCCACCTGCGCCCACCAGCTTCAAGAGATAGTCACCTTGGACAAACGCCTTTGTGATGGGAAAGGAGGTCGAGCGCTGCCAGTTGCATTGCACCATATAGAGGGGGGCAGAGGCTGGACAGCTTGGTTGTACCACGCCAGTGAGCTGCTTGGATGTCCAGACCAACCGAGCGCCGAGTCCTTGGTAATAGCCCATTCGGAAGGCTTCGATACGGTACGTGGGAGCGACGGTCGAGACGTAGACATTGACCGTTTGGCCCAGGCGCGCTTGTGGACGGTTGGTGTAGCCCATGATGGCATCTGGAGTTTGTGATCCGGTTATCTTCCAAGCGGTGGTCCCAGGCAGTTTGTTCTGTTGGATAACCCACCGGGCTTCGACACCATCAGGACCATTGAAGGTAGCCGCGAGTCGTTTTGTCCCAGACGCCTTGGTTGGGGCGACCTTGGTGGGGTGGGTAGTCGTTGAGGAGGAGGTCGCAAAAGCGATCGAAGTTCCGGCGCCGATGACGAGGATCACGATGACGACGATGAGGAGCCGGCGCCCTCGTTGTTTCGCGGTTATTCGTTGATGTTGTCCTGCCAACCTCTCTCCTTTGTCCAATGGTCGAGCCGGCGCCGACGGTCGTTGCCACCGACGCGGAGCCAAAAGATGTAGACATCCTTTTGCACAGCAGATACCCAAAGCGACAGCGCCAGGTGGCCGGGAGTATCATGCCGTCTGGGTATGCTCCGATACCTGGTTGTGGCCATCGATATCACGACACCCTACCCTATGGGGGGAGGATTCGCTGACGGTCATTGTGTGAGTTTCATCGCTGGAATTCAGCGACTGGCCGCAGATTTGCGCTCCCCAACTGGTCTACGGGAGTGGATATTGTGCATTGTCGACCGGGGTCTGCGGCGGTTGGGTCGTCGGCGTCCGTTGTGGTGCAACGATTGTGGAAAGAGGTAGGACGCAATCACGAACAACTTGCTTCGCAGCTACCGGCCATTGCGCCCCACGGGGCGGCGGCTTTGGCGCATGGACACCCCAGGGAGGGCCGAGTCTTCGCCACGACGACCTACTCGGCAGCGGGCGCGGATGAGCTATGGGGTAGGTGTATCGGGGTCTTGGACAACGGCTTTGGCGCGAGCAAGTTTTGAGAGCGCCGAGAGATAGCCGGTAGGGTCGCTGTAGTCAGCTCGAGTGGAGGAGGCAGTCGGTGTGAGTGCCACCTCATCGGAGGAGCGGACTGGCTCTGGTGACGACGGTACCCGCTGGTCACCCGCTCGACGGCGCGACCCTGACGCTTTGCGATGGGCCATGAAGAGGAATGCGACGACGATCACAACGAGGAGGACCACCGCATAGCCCGCGTCGGAGACGGTGTGGACCATATGCTGCCAGGCTGATCCAACGGAGTAGCCGAGCAAGGTAAGCCCACCATCCCACACGAGCGATCCGAGCAACGTGAGGACTCCAAAAGCGAGGGGCGGGACCTCGGCGAGTCCAGCGGCAAGGGCCACGAAGTTGCGAACCACCGGTAGGAGACGGCTGGCAAAGACACCCCAACGAGGGTGACGCTCGTACCATGCTTGCAGGCGATCGAGCTGTTCGTGGTCGACACGAATGTATTTGCCGTAGCGGAGTACGAGCGCGCGACCACCGGTCATGCCAAAGGCCCAAGCAATGTAGGCGCCGATCAGTTCACCGAGGGCACCAACGACGACGACCTCAACGATATTGAAGTGACCGGTGTAGGCGAGAAAACCAGCAAAACCGAAGGTGAGCTCTGACGAGGTGGGAACGCAGGCCGACTGGGCAATTGAAAGAAGGAAGATTGCCAGGTAGCCCCATGTTGAGATGAGGTGCTCCATAGTTACCTAGACACTAGCACCTCCACAAGTTGATCGCTGTCGGTCCGTTGTCCAATCTTTGCCGCGTTGGCACGGCTTAATCGTCATCGTAGGTGTTGGTGGAGAACTCCCACCCACGCCGCTCATACATCGCGAGGAGCTAAGACACCGGTACTACCAACGATATGGGACAGACGATACGCGTCAGATGGTGAGGTGGTGCGGCTGGCGATGTGTTGACAGATAGGCTGGCAGTTGAGGGTTTTGCCTTTTGGTGTGCTCGGCAACGATTACGTCGACAATAAGAACGCGAACAGCTGCAGAGTCGACGGTAAGAACGTTGACAGCTGCAGAGTCGACGGTAAGAACGTTGACAGCTAGCGATGTCGACTGCGATAGGGACGGGGAGGTTTTGTAATGGCACGGGTTGTAGTAACTGCGGGGCAATTATCGGGGAGGCGTACTGGGGCCCACGAAGGCTATCTGGATGCTCTTGCTCGTCTTGGATCCTACGGGATGATGGCACCGGCGCAGATCGGTGATCTCGCTGAGTCGGAGATCAAGAGGATAGCCAAGGAGCTGATCGCCTCTACCGATGCACTCATGCTTACTGGAGGTGGTGACGTCGATCCCGCTCTCTATGGACAGACGGTGAACTCTGACAAGGTCTATGGGATTGAGGTCAATCGTGACCGGATTGAGCGAGCCTTACTGGATGAGGCACTCCATCAGGATCGTAAGATTCTCGCGATCTGTCGTGGCATACAGGTCGTCAATGTCTTCTTCGGTGGAACGCTTATTCAGGATCTTGAGACGAGCGGTAAAAACCGGCATTCCCTCACAGAACACGAGTACGAGTACGCCCATAGCATCAGCGTCTCCGATGACTCGGAGCTCGCCCGGCTGCTGCCAGGTATCGAGCAGGCGAACTCGCTCCATCACCAGGCAGTCGATGTGCCAGGGGGAGATCTGGTGGTGACGGCGGTGTCAGAGGATGGTGTCGTCGAGGCGATGGAACGGCCAGGACTCGTCGCGGTACAGTGGCATCCAGAGCGATTGATCGATCTCGACCCGACACAGTTGAACCTCTTCCGCTGGTTGGTGAGTTGAGAGCCCTTTCTTGTTACGCAACGAGTGCCTGAGGGAACGTGGCGACCTGCTAGGCTAGTGAAGGCCTGTTCGATTGTCGAACGGCGCCTGCCCATTCGGGCACGAAGAATGTGGAGTTTCTACGCACGTGGGAGTTCCGCGTGTATGTAGAGGAGACTTCTTTGTCGAATATATTCGATACCTTGGGCGTTGACGCCCAAATTCAAGCGCGCTTGACTGCGATTGGAATTACTGAACCCACTGCGGTCCAAGCCCAGGCAATTCCTGCTTCGCTTGCTGGCCATGATCTGATCGCACAAGCACCAACGGGATCTGGAAAGACCTTTGCCTTCGGTGTTCCTTTGGTCTCACTGCTCGAGGGGGTTCGTGGCCGCGCGACCGGACCACTCGGTCTTATTTTGGTGCCGACACGTGAGTTGGCACAACAGGTGCAAAAAGCGCTTGTGAGCTTGGCTCCGAGGGACTTCTGGGTGATGGCCGTGTACGGAGGAACACCCTACGGAAAGCAGATCCAACAGCTCAAGCGTGGGGTCGACGTTCTTGTCGCCACTCCTGGACGTTTGATGGATCTGGTAGATCGGCGGGCCGTCTCGCTGGATGCGGTAACCCATGTCGTTCTTGATGAGGTTGATCGCATGGCTGATATGGGGTTTGGCCCGGCGGTTGCAGAGATTCTTGGCTCCTTAACCGCTCGTCGGCAGACAGCTTTCTTCTCGGCTACCCTTGACAATCCAGTAAGATCGCTAGTACAACGGTACCTGACGGACCCGACATTCATCACGATTGAGGCTGATGAACCAAAACTTGAGCATCGTTTCGTACCTGCTGGCCGCTACGAGAAGGCGGGTCTGGTTTCGGATTACGCACTTGGTCATGGTCCGACCATCGTTTTTTGCAACACCCGTGATCAGGTTGATCGACTCGATGACGAGCTAGCCGATTTGGGCATGGACGCCTCTGCAGTACATGGCGGTCTCTCGCAGCGCCAACGCGATGCAGCCCTGCGGCGTTTCCTGACCAAGCGGACACAGGTGTTGATCGCGACGGATGTCGCCGCTCGTGGTATCCACGTCGATGAGGTGGCACTTGTCCTTCACTATGATCTTCCGAACAACTTCACCGATTATCTTCACCGGTCTGGCCGCACTGGACGGGCGGGAAATACTGGTGTAGTCATCTCGCTGGTCTCTGATCGAGATCGCTCCAAGGCACGCTCGATTGAACAACAGCTACAGACTGGTGTGCCGGGTAGCGATGGTGGGTCCTATGGCGGAGGTCGTGGTGGTGGCTCCAGGCGACCACGTCGGCCAGCACAGTACTCGCGGAGGTCTCGCTAACCTCCGTCACGAGAGTAGAAAGGTCAACGATGACACTTGAGGCGGTTTTCTTTGATGTCGATGGAACGATAGCGGAGACGGAGCGTGGAGGTCATCGCGTGGCCTACAACTCCGCCTTTCGTGAGCTGGGTTATCCCGTTGACTGGGATCCCCAACTCTATGGTGAGCTCCTTGCCATTATGGGTGGTAAGGAGCGAATCCGTTTCTATTGGAGCCAACACCCTGAGCTAGGGACCTTGAGTGATGCGCAGGTTGAGCAGATCCATGATGTCAAGGCACGTTACTTTCGTGAACTGGTCGACGAAGGTGGTATTGAACTTCGCGTGGGCGTACGACGCCTGCTGGATGAACTCGCTTCCCGACGCATTCCGATCTCTATCGCTTCGACGATCACCTTTGAGGGGCTTGATGCCCTGTTGCGCAGGAGTCTCGGCGACGATTGGCAGGACCGTTTCCAACATCTCGGCATTGGTGATATCGTCCCACGCAAGAAGCCTGATCCGGGCATCTATCTTTGGTTGCTTGAGCGGCACCGTGCAGCTGCACACCACGTGGTGACGCTTGAGGATACACGCGCTGGACTGTTGGCCAGTGTCGGTGCAGGTATTCCCACCTTGATCACCCCGAGTGACTACACCCAAGACCAGGATTTCTCCGAGGCGGCCTGTGTGGCCTCGAGTCTCGGTGACCCCGGCGAGCCAGCCCACTGGCGGTTGGCCTCAGGAGCGGAGGGTAGTGGCCTCATTGACGTTGAATTCCTCGAGAAGCTCGTTTCGAGATAGTGGCGCCACGTATGGATTGGGCGCTTGTTCTTCCGGTCTTTTTTGCAAGCGCAGTGGAGGCTGTTGAGGCACTGACGATCGTTCTCGCGGTCGGTTTTACCCATGGCTGGCGTATTGCACTCCGCGGTGCGGTGCTAGCGATTGGTATCCTCGTCCTCACCGTAGTGGTCCTAGGGACGGCGATGGTGCACTATGTCCCACTTGCGCTTTTGCGCACCGTGGTTGGGTTTGTGCTGCTGGTCTTTGGCCTACAGTGGCTTCACAAAGCGGTGCTGCGCTCGATCGGGGCCAAGGCGATGCATGATGAGGCTGCGATCTTTGAGCGGCAGGTGACTCGACTCAAACACGAGGCGGATCGCCAGGGCTTTGTGATCGCATTCAAAGGTGTTTTGCTCGAAGGGCTCGAGGTGGCGGTTATTGTGATATCGCTGGGGTCGAGCGCCCGTGCGCTTGGTCAGGCTTCGCTCGCGGCTTTGGTGGCGGTGCTCGTCGTCGCCGCCCTTGGCATCGTGTTGGCCCGGGCCTTGACGGAGGTGCCAGAGAACAAGCTCAAGATGGTGGTGGGTGTGATGTTGACCAGTTTTGGGACGTTCTGGATGGCCCAGGGATTAGGTCTGCACTGGCCGGGAGGGGACATCTTTCTACTGCCAATGGTGGGATGGTTTGCACTCACTGCGCTGCTATTGGTGGCGTTCGGACGGCGAAGGACGGCTGCAGATGCATGAGATCGGCCGGCAATGATGCGGATAGTCGTAGGTCCCTTTGTGTTCCTCTGGAACTTCATCGTTGGGGACCAGCCCTGGTTGGCACTTGGTGCCGTCGTCGCCGGGGTAGTGGCACTAGGGGTGCGCCATGACAGTGGGGGTTGGTTGGCAGTGCCGATTGTGGTCGCGGTCGTATTGACATTGGTGCTCTTGGGCGACGTTGGACTGGGTCGCTTGGGCCATCGTCGCTTTGGGGGGAAGGGTCGTTAAACCTCTAACGATTCTCCGGGAACGCTTGGTCGATGATACGGCGGTTGACATCGCCGTAGATGCCGCCAAAGCCACCGGCCGCAATCGACTAACCTTGGCCGCCGCTGGGCTCGCATTTCACGGATTCCTCGCTATTTTTCCAGCGATTATTGCAGCGGTCGGGTTGGCAAGGCTCATTGGGTTGACGCCTGCTACGCTCGGTACGGTCGTGCATGACCTGTCGGTCTTACTGCCAACCTCCGTCGCGGCGATCTTGACGGCAGCACTCAAGAGTAGCGGATCGAGGCGCGCGGATTTGATCGCCGTCGTGGCAGGCTTGGCGGTAGCCGCCTGGTCTGCGATCGAAGCCATCTCCGCACTGCAGCAAGCACTTGATGTCGCCTTCGATGTCGCCAAGCCGCATGGCTTTATCCTTCGCCGGGTCCGTGCGCTGCCATTGCTCGCAGTTACGATCGTGCTTGCTGGCATCGCCGTTGCGTTGCTCGTCTTTGGTGGAGCAATCGAAAAGTTGGTCGCGGATCAGTTGCCGTTAGGGCTGCATGGCGTTCTTGATGTCGGTGCATGGGTGGTACGGATCGTCGGTTCGTTGATCGCTATGACGTTGTTGCTGTCGATCTACTACGGGGCCGCACAGGGAAGGTCGTGGAAGAGGTGGAGGGTGCTATCCCTGGGGAGCGCGATAGCAACAGTGGGCTGGGTACTCGCATCGCTTGGCTATAGCCTTTACCTCACCCACTCAGCGGGCGAGTCGGCGACCTATGGACCGCTAGCGGGTGTGGCAGTGCTCCTGCTGTGGCTCTACCTCACCTTTGTTGTGGTGCTCATGGGTGCTGAAATCGACCACTCCATCGCGACTCACCGCAGAGCCATGACGCAGTAACACGCGGTTGGGTCACCTGGCGTTCGCGTGCTGGTTTCCTCGGAGGCGAGCGACGACGAGTGCTGGGAGCCAGCCCTCGAGAAAAGCAAGGACGAGGGCAAAGAGAACGAGAAGGAGTCCGAGGGTCGCCGGAAGACCTGCGAGTAGGGCGACGACACGCGCGGCTTGTGCAAGATGTGCACTCATTGCGCTCTGCACGAAGCCAGCGATCCACCCGAGGGCAACAGAACAGCCGGCGAGGCTTGGACGGATCGCGAACGCCAATCCTGCACCGACGAGATAGCCAAGCCACCAGAGACCGACGCTATTGCCGAGGAAGGCGATCACAGCACCAAGGAGTACTAGCAGGATCGATCGCCGTGTCGTTGTCATCTGCTTGGCTCCAATCTCCAGGTGGCGATGCTGGGCTGAGGGCCGAGCCCAAACGGCAAATAGTGCCCATCGAACCAATCGGGTATCTGATTCTCATACCAGCTCGACAAGGGATTCTCGGACTGCCCTCCGGGATAGATGGCCACACCCCGATCGCCGAATGCCACGATCATCCGCCAACTCGGACCGGCCTCTGAGAGCAGACCTCCGTCGGCGGCATCCACCGTCCAGGCATCCCCGGATGATCCCCGGGGTCCATAACCCAGACCGGCCACGCCGCTCAGGGAGGGAAACTCGCGAAAGTGGAGCCGATCCCAGTGCCATGTCGTCTCTTGATCGCCGAGTCTGCGGGCGAGGCTCGCGACGGCTTGTGTCAGTGCCTCTCGCGCAACAGTACCAGCATCACGATGAAAACGGCTGGTTGGTGGGGTGAAGAATGGATTTGCTGGGTCGTTGATATCCAGGTATTGGAGGTCCTCGACCAGTGGGGCATTGAGTTGATTGACGACGAGTGAGCTACCGGAAGGTTCGGGAACGTGGTAGTAACGGAACCAAGGTTCGAAGGTGTCGCTGATGTCGTCGCCGAGAAAGGTCCACCAGATGCTCGCCGCCGTTGAGGTGGTGCCCATGGAGCCATTCCAATGACGCAAGGTCGTGACAGCCTCCTCAACCGCGGGTGTGGAATGGACCCCATTGAACTGGCGCACGAGCCATGGGACGAGTTGGGTGGCGAGGTAGTCAGTCACCGAGTTCTGAAGGTGAGCGACCTCAGTGGGGGTCACTCGCTGGTGAGCAGTGAGGAAGGAGTGGATCTCGTCAGCTCGATAACCATTAGAGAAGAAGTTAAAAGAGGTCCCGAGGTAGTATGGGTAGTCCGCACTGACCGGTCGTTGGTTTGCACTGAAGACAAAACCTGATCTTGGATCGTAGCTTTGCGGGATCTCGCTATTGGGAATCGATCCGACAATGCGGGTACCATCGTTACCGTTCATCACCAACCACGGATCACGTGCGCGCAGAATCGGGTAGTCGCCAGCTGAGATGAGGCCGATATTGCCGTGGCGGTCACCGAAGACGAAGTTTTGTGATGGAGCGCGCCAGATCGAGAGCGCAGCCGTAAACTGTCTCCAGTTCGTGGCGTGGAGGATACCCATCAGTGAGGCAAAATCCTTGGAGACAGCGGCCCCCATCCAGTCAACAGCTACCTTGACGCCGTGGATCGTGATGATGGGGCCATTGGTCGTTGTCTGTACGACGAGATGCTGACTGGTGCCCCCTTTCACCTGGACGGTATAGTCGTAATCTGTAAACGGCACCCATCTCCCTCGCAGCAGGTAGTCGCCAGGATGGGCCTTACTGGTGGTCTCCTGGTAGAAGAAGGTCGATTGGTTCTGGACGTCAGTCTCGCTCCAGGCAATCCAGTGATTTCTCCCGATCAGGATGATGGGCAGACCGGGAACGGTAACGCCAGCAAAGCTTACCCCAGGGGCGTGCGCGTTGACCCAGTACCACACGGCGGGAAGTGTCTGGTTGAGATGCGGATCGCCTGCCACAATAGCGTTACCGGTGGTTGATTTATCTCCCGCGATAGCCCAGTTGTTGGAGTTTGAGAACGAGTGGATGGCTCCTGGTGGGAGTTTGGTGCTCATGTTGGCAAGCGACTGGAGCGAGTCAAGCAGCGAGGGTGTGACGGTGGTGGGTGGGTCGGTGGGGGTGGTGTGGTGAAAGTGATACGGTCCGGGATCATATGGTTCCTGCTGGTTCTTCGCGATCACCGGGAACAGGTCCATGGTCCGTTGGAAGCCAAGGTGCCCAACCAGGATCGAGTAATCGACGGGATTCTGCGAGTAATCGAGGGTCTGCGTCAAGTACCCTTGGACCAACATCGAGTCGACGGGTGTCCAAGGAGCAGGGGTGTAGTTGAGGAGACGGAACTCTACGGGGAGTTGATGGTGGCTGATATCGTAGGCACGTGCCGCATTCACACCGTTCGAGAAAATCTCTAGAATCTCTTTGTCAGCTGATGGTAGCGCTTGGAAGTTCGCCTCGGCGGTTCGAATGAGTCCGAGCCGAAGTTCGAAGAGGTCGGAGGTCAGGTAGCTTGGTCCGAGAACAGCTGACAGTTGGCCTCCGGCCTCACGGCGGATGAGGTCCATCTCGAAAAGCCGATTGCGCGCCTCGAGATATCCCATTGCGTACCAAAGGGCACGTTCATTGCTTGCGTGAAGATCGGGGATACCCTGAGTTGAATAGGAGATTGTGACGGCAGCAGGTATGCCGGCGGGGTGTATGGTGGCCGATGTCGGCAGGGCTGCTCGCGCACCGAGATTGAACGCGCCGGTGGTTGGGTCCAACGTCGAGCCGAGCGGCGGCACGGTGGCGATGCCCCGAAGCTGAAGGACAGCTAGCGCGAGAAGCGCGACAATAATGCCCAGAGTGCCGAGGAGAGGGCGCCGAGCCATGGATTCCTTTCTTCCGTTGTTCGCCAGATCCTAGCAGACAATTGATCGCTGGAGTGGTCACTGTCCCTGGGACTTGTAGGGCACAACGTACTCACCCTGGTTGGTGGCCGAAGGAGCACATTGCGCCCGTAAGGCAATGACGAGGCGTGACTCAGGGAGCTGCTCTGTCTCAGCGAGCGTTCCGGCTAGTGGTTGCCAATAGGAGTCTGTTGATGCTGCGAGGTTGGCAGGAGAGACGGCCTGTGCGAGCAGCAGTTCCGCCCGGGCAAGGTCTGTGCGGGCCCTTGAGGCATCAGCGGTTTGTGAGGCGTCATACAGGCGAATCGATTGGTGAACGAGCGTGCAGGCCTGGTCAGCCTCTGTGGTGGCACTTGCGCCGCAGGAGGAGAGCAGCGCACCTGTCAGTGCGATCGATCCAAGAAGCACGGCTCTTCTCTTGCTCGGAAGGGAACGCACGTGCAGGGGCCATCCGTTGGCATGATTCACTCTGTTGTACCTTGCTCGTCCACGATTCCAGGCTAACGGTAGCGCATGGTGTTTGGTAGGCTTTGGACATGGATACCCTCTTTGGCCCCGATTCGGCGGTTTGGCAGTTACACAGCGACTTCTCAGGACTTGTCGGTGGTTTGCGTGCCCTGGCGGTGCAGTCGCTTGAACCACGAGCGCTTGCAGGAGTGCGTCAATTCTCGCGATTTGGCGACCGTCCAGATGAGCGCCTACGCGAGACGATCGACTTCATCGACACGATTACCTACGGAGACATGGACGAGGTGAGATCGGCGATTGCCGCAGTTCGTAGGCTTCACGAACCTGTGGAAGGGGTTGTCCCTGACGGTGGGGCAGCGTTTTCGGCTAACGACCCGTTCCTCTTGGCATGGGTCCATAATGCGATGGTCGAGTCTATCTGTTTCGCCTACGAGCGGTTCCACCCCGAAGTTGACCGTGCGCTCTATGACCGTTATGTCACAGAGATGACACGATTTGCCGAATTGATGGGTTGTGAGATGACTGAAGTTCCCTTGCGCTATGCAGACCTCAACCAGTGGGTTTGGCGCCAACCCAGCCTCGTCGTCAATGCAGCAACGATGGAAGCGTTTACGATCTTGGAGCGGCTTCGACCAGTCGGTTTTGTGGGGCAGGTTTATCCCTTCGTCATGAGGTGGCTGTATGCATCGCTGCCGAGCTGGGTGACGCTCCAACTCGATCGACCGGTTTCAACGCTGGAGGAGTCGCTGATTTGGGTGGGGCTCAAAATTGGAGGAGAGCTCTCTATGGGGATTACCGCTCCATCGCCTCGCCGGCTCCGCGCCCAATCCCAGTACGCTCAGGAGGATGCCGACGCAACTCGATAGGCTTTCACTCCTCTTTACTGATCTCGATGGGACGCTCCTCACGACGAACGCAACCATCCATTCGAGCGTGGTGAGCCAAATACAGGGTGCCCGCAGTCGTGGCGTTTCCGTGGTGCCGGCGACTGCGCGTGGTGTGAGAGGCGTGCTGCAGGTGGCGCAGCTCGTTAATCTCGGTCCCGTTGCGGTCTGCCACAACGGTGCAGTTGGTTACCATCTTGAGCGAGGGTCGTTGCTGTGGGTGAGGGAGCTGTCTCGCGAGTTTGTACGCGCCACGATCGAGAGCCTCGTCAAGCTAGACGATGGCTTTTTCTTCGCAGCCTCCTCCCCGATCGAGTTTCGTCCCCAACGGGCGTTTTTGAAGGATCCGACCATGACCGAGCTCGAGTGGGAGTTAGCGGGGCTTTTTGAACTCGATTCGGTGGTCAAGGTGATCGTTCGACATAAGGATCATCCTGCCACTGCACTCATTGATCTCCTTGCGCAAGAGGTCTCGGGAGTACAGCTCATTAGCGGGTCGACTGACTGGGTCGAGATCGTTCCAAAGGGAGTGAGCAAGGGCTTTGGTGTTGGCCTGGCGGCAGAGGTGCTGGGGGTGGAGCTCGAAGACGCAGTGGCTATTGGAGATCACCTCAATGATCTACCAATGTTGATGAGCGTTGGCCATCCGGTTGCCGTAGCAAATGCACATCCATCGGTGCTGGCGGTGGCAGCCGATGTGGTGTCATCGAATGATCAAGGAGGAGTTGGCGAGCTGGTCAGCAAGATGGGACTCTTGAGCACTGCTGACAGGTATCGCGAGTAGCGTCACCGCGTCGCCTTTGTTGTGTCGAGATTAGCACATGAAGCACCCTTAAGGGATGCGTATGTGCGAGTTGGTGTCGCCGGGGGATCTGTGACTTCTGCAGGCATGGTCCTTGTTACAATGGTGCTGATAGTTTCGTTTGCAATCGAAAAGGTTGAGGTTCTCGTTGCTGCAACGCGTTTTTGATACGGTCTTCACTGAAACTGTTCCTGCTGAAGAACTCTCGTCGTCGCGACGCGTGCGTGCGGTCGCCAGGTTGCTGGCCCTGCTCGGCTCAGTGCTCTTCATTGGCCTGGCCATAGAAGGGGTGACCGTTGTTTTTATCGGTCAGCTGATCGCACTCCATGTCGTACTCGGACTGATTCTGCTCCCAATCATGGCCTACAAGATCATTGTGGCGACCTATCGGTTCGCGATGTACTACCTCGGCGCCCCTGACTTCAAACACGCCGGACCCCCTGAGTTGGTTCTGCGGGTTATCGGACCACTGCTGGTGGTCACGACGGTGATCCTGATGGTGAGTGGCATCATCCTGGTCTACGCACGCCCGAATACGCCAACAGCCGCGCTTTGGCTCAACATCCACCGGGATGATTTCGTGGCGTGGTTTGCGCTGATGGTCTTTCATGTGCTCGCCTATGTGCGTAGGGCCGTAGGTACGTCAAGTTACGATCTTCGCTACAGCCGTTATCACTCGTTGATCGGACGTCAGGGGCGTCTTATCAGTATCGTGCTTGCAGTGATCATCGGTGGGCTCCTGGCGTGGGCAGTCTTTCCTGCCGTTGCTCATTGGTCGAGTTTTTTCTCAGTACACCCCACTCGCTAATTAGAGAACCGGTGGAGGTGTTGCTAGGATGGTGATCTTGGAGTGGAAACCGGATCAGCTGCTAGACCTTGGGTTGCGGGTGACGGAAGCTTGCCTTGCAACGGTCAATAGTTCCTCGGACTGGTCGGCGACTGGGCAGGCAAGAGGGCAACATGTCGGTGATGTCGTCGCCGACGAGGCGGGCCTACAGCTTCTCGTCAATGCTGGAGTCAATGTGTTCTCGGAGGAGTCTGGCCTCTTGGACCAGGGCTCCTCGGTCACAGCGGTGCTGGATCCGATCGATGGCTCGACAAATGCGGCGCGAGGACTTCCGTACTGGACCAGCGCTATCTGCCTCTTGCACCACGGCAGTCCAGTGGTAGGGGTAGTGAGACTGTCTGGTTCTGAGGGAGTTTTCGCGGCTAAGGTTGGCCAAGGTGCTACTTTCAATGGTCAACATGTTGTTCCATCATTGGCTGATTCGTTGAATCGTTCGGTGATATTCGTCAACGGTTATCCGCGTCAACATCTAGGTTGGGCACAAATGCGCTCTCTTGGTTCCGCAGCGCTCGAGATCTCATTGTTGGCAAGGGGAAGTGGTGACGGGTTTATTGACTGCTCGGATGGACTTGCTGTCTGGGATTACTTGGCAGCTGCTCTGATTTTGATAGAAGCTGGCGGTGTGGTTCGCGTTCAGGACGTGGAACTGATGATGCCTCCATTGGACCGGACACGCCGTAAGGTTGCGGCCGCCTGCAATTCCCTTATTTTGTCCGCCCTTCTGGGTCAGCCTGACGATCCTACTCAACGGGGGTAGACTGTAGCAACCGTGAGGGCGCTTAGCTCAGTTGGTTAGAGCGGCTGGCTTACAACCAGCAGGTCAGGGGTTCGAGTCCCTTAGCGCCCACCAGGTCAGAGCATGTTTCCTAAATCACAATAGACCAAAGCCCAGCAAATAACCCAACAGGGGTTTCGAAGTTGGAGGATTTGATGGCAGGAAGCATGCGCCTTGTGGCCCGGCCAGACACCTGGGAGCTCCGAGTTTTCATCGGACGAGACAGCCTCGGGAGGGTCAAGCATCGCTACGTTCGTTTTCGCGGCACAAGGGGGCAGGCTGAGCGTGAACTTGCACGGCTTGTGATTGAGCAAGAGGACAAGCTTGCACCGCTGATCGAGTCGGAGCTTGCTTGGAACTCCTCAACTACCATTAACGACGCGATCGTGACATGTCGCTAGTACGGCTGGGGTGACCTTAGCCCAACCAAGGTTCGACACTGCCAAGAGGTCTGGGATCGACACGATCGGCTTGACATCTCTGATTGTGGGCTGGGTTTCTTCAGAAAAGGTAATGCTAGTTTTGAGGACAGCTCCTGTTGGGGTAAGTGTCGCACGGTGGAAGTGAAGTAGGTACAGTAGTACGTAGGGAATGTCCCTAGCCAGTGAAATGAGGAATCGAAATCGATACCGGCGGACGCATCACTATAGAACCCGGGAAGCGGAGCGGAAAACCCTGCGTCCGCGGACTACGTATTACAGTCTATGATGTTCTGGCCATGTTGGCTTCAGGTATGGCACAGGGGGAGATCCTCGAAGACTATCCGGAACTGGAGCAAGAAGACATTCTTGCGTGCCTGGCATATGCTGCTGAACGGGAACATCGCAGCGTGAGTGTCACTGCTTGAAGCTTCTTCTAGATGAAAATCTATCGCGTCGGATGCTCGGGATCCTGGAGCCCTATTTTCCGGAAAGTTCTCACGTTAGCCTCGTCGGACTCGAAGGTGCAAAGGACAGTGAGATTTGGTCGTTCGCTGGTGAAAGTAATTTTGTCATAGTAACTAGAGATAGTGACTTTAGCGAACTTGCCGCATTGCACGGTCCACCACCCAAGGTGATTGTCTTACAGATATCTAATTGCCGCTGGCGGGATATGGCCTCTCCAATCATTAAGAAGCATAAAGAGTTGGCGACATATTTGGGACAGCCAGATGTAGCAGTTGTGGAACTGCGGGAGTCAAGTTGATGATGGGACTGGTCTGATTGGCTGACTACAGATTGTGGTATACGAGGTCATGGCCACCCGTACCGCAGCAGTCTCGATGCGTCGCACCCAACTTTTCACCCAACAGTTGCGTTCGGGAACGTCTTACCATTTTTGTAAAGGACATGAATGAGCTGCAAAAATGAGACGTACTCGATCACTATCACTACGTACTCGGACAATTTCGCGCTGGCTTACAACCAGCAGTTCAGGGGTACGAGGGGCCTTCCACTGCCAAGGATCCCCAGTGGAAGGCCCCTCTCATTTTCTCCTCATTTTGGGGGCGGGTTGTTCGGCAGAGCTCTAGGCAGATAGCGGTTCATCGCTCAAGCATTAAATTTGCTGATTATTTTCCGAACCCTACGAGTTTTCCCCATCTGCGAGTTGCGTAATGACAGACGGTCGGTGTGGGGTGGGGTGAGCTGCTAGAATTAGTCCACTGGCGTTGCCCCTCGGGCGGTGGCTCAAATCGTGATGATTTCGACCAAACCGTGCAGACTTCGGAAGTCCTCCGGGTTGCGTGTATAGAGCGGCAGCTTTGCGGCACAGGCGGTCGCGGCAATCATGAGATCCAGGGCTCGAGTCCCGCGTGCTTTGCGTCCACTCGCCATCTCTGCGGCGTAGACCCGGCCATAAGCGCGAGCTACCTCTGCGTCGAACGGGAGTGAATCGAAGGTCGCTTCTGCCCGCTGCAATCGGTCCTGTCGGCGTGCGCGCTCTCTCACGTCTTGGGTCGCGTGAGGGCCAGCTGCGAGTTCCGCCATGGTAACTGCGCTGACCGCGACCTCAATCGGGAGCTGTTCTGCCTCAAGTCGTTCCAGGTCGATCACCACGGAGGTGTCGAGGATTCCTCGTTTGACACGTCGAGATTCAGGCACGAGGTTCGGTGTCCTGGGATGCCACGCGATCAAGGTCCGCGCGAAGTCGGTCTAGGTCAATGCTTGGAGCATTGCGGAACATCGCGATGGCGGTGTCGGCACTCACGAATCGATGGCGTCGCAGCGGAGTTAGTTCGCCTACGGGGACGCCGTTTCGGGTAACAACGAAACTCTCACCCTGGTCTAACGCCCTCATGATCTGACCGCTCTCGTTTCGAAGCTCCCGTTGCGTGACGTCTCTTGCCATATTGTCACTATAGCACTCCGTGCTACGGGCCGATCGGTCAACGGGCGATACGTTGCCAAAAGGGGGTGTAACGGTCGTAAAGGGTACACTTGGCCCAGACGCACGGGTGATCGAGACCACCTGGCATAGGTGGAAGAACAGCTACGGCGGTATGAAAGGTCCTGACGTCAAGCGCCTCAAAGAGCTCAAGGCAGAGAGGCGCAAGTTCAAGATCGTGGTGGCTGAGCTCAGCGTTGACAGGGCCGCGGGCAAGGCGAAGGCTTTAGGAAAACGCTAGCCCTTAAGCCGCGGGCCCACAGCGCGGTCGAGCTGTTACGCCGGCGGTTGGGAGTCTCAGAGTCATGTGCCTGTAAGTTCACGGGTTAGCCGCGGCCAACCCAGAGAACGGCCCGACGATGCAAAGATGGCAGCGTGGACGAGGAGATCACCGAGCTCTTGTGCTCCTTTGCACTAGCAAAGCATCGTCAGGGGTCCGTTGGCGCTCACGTAGGATAAACTCGTGATCCGGACGGTGCGGGAGCCAAGGCTTTCGACCACGCGTGGCAAAGTGAAGTTCGAGTGTGTTTACTCGACGCATTGTAGGTTGAGTAGGTCTGCAACCTACCTTGGCGATACCACTGGTAACTCAGCATCTGCGGCGGCCAGGCAGAGGTCAGCATCGTAGGCGACAAAATCCGTGAGGTCTTCTTTCAGCGATAACGCGCTTGCGAGGTGGATGGCATCCAGACTGCCTAGCTTGCGTGGGATCAAAATTGTGGCCACCTCGACGATTGCGTGACTAATGGGCACGAGGTCAATTCCTTCTAGGAGTTGCCTAGCGTCATGGACCAGTGATTCTCCGATTCGATAGCACGTGCGGAGCAGTTCTACGCTTGCAAAATCACTGCTGACCTTAGGGGTCTCGTATTCTTCGGCTAGCCAGTGCGACAGAGCGGAGCTCTCAGGCTCTTCGAACAGCAACTTCGCGAGTGCCGAAGAGTCGATGTAGATCATACAAACCGATCATCGCGCAACTCATCCAGTTGCTGAGATGCGGAGTTTGCAGTGCGGGTGACGTGTCGTTGGCTGGGCAACTGCAGCGGACCCTTCGCTGGAGTCAACCGACCCGAGGCGATGAGTCGATCTCGCGAGGTGACAGCTGGAGTCGGCGCCACCAACAGGGCAATCAGTCTTCCACGTTCAGTAACTTCGATCGTTTCGCCCGCCTTCACTTGCTCGAGGTAGCGGCTGGCGTGCTGGCGGAGCTCTCGTATCCCTATCCTGGTCATGCTTTGAGTGTGGCACAATGAGTGCTACAAAATAGCTTCGTCTGTCTAGCTTGCCTTGGACAGGCGTTAGCGCCCGGTCCGCTTCGTAAGCGAGTTGGCTACGCCACTTTTTGTCTTTCGATGCTTCCGCCAATCATGGGCCGCGTCAATGTCGCGCTGGTTGCGCACTGGGATACTCAACTTTTGACCCAACAGTTGCGTCCGAGAACGCCCCACCCCGTCTCGCGGCGCTTGCAAAAACACCCTAACGAACTGCAAAAATGCGACAGCCTCGGACACTAGAACCACGCACTTGGACAACTTCGTACTGGCTTACAACCAGCAGGTCAGGGGTTCGAGTCCCTTAGCGCCCACCTGGTCAGAGCATATTTCCCGAAGCTAACAAGGCTCCTACCCACTGAAACACCCAACAAATGTTTTGAAGTTGAAGGATTCGATGGCAGGAACCATGCGCCTTGTGGCCCAGCAGACACCTGGGAGCTGCGAGGTTCTAGCCTACCGAGGTGCCAATCCACTGAAAATCGACGATGTTAGCTCTCGTAGTTGCTCCGTTCCTAGTGCCCCATGACAGCGAGTTCGTTAAGACCTAGCTGTTCTCAACCGTATTGGAAAGCCGGAGTCGCACAGACACCGGGCGTGATCTCATATGTCACTACCCGGCTGAAGGTCTACCGTGCTTCGACGATTGGGCATTGATTTGATGAGTTGTGATTTCCCCCTTGCTCCACGAGTTTTTCGCCATCTGCCAGTCGAGCTATGGCTAATGGCCATAGTGGTGTGAGGATCCTTATCAGTTCTGGGGTGCGACAATTGGCCAAACGTAGCCATACGACAGATGAGCCACGGTTGTCGGAAAGGCTTAACGCTGCGAAGTCTCGATCTTTGCTGACAATGATTGAGCCTTCGTGGTGCCCGAGTGCCCAAATCTCTTGATCCTTGGCTCCAAGCATGTGAAGATCGATCAAGTGTCGTGCGTCGTAACCCTGAGAGCTGATCCAATGAGCCAGGATGGGTAGAAGCTGCGCATCTACGACAAATTGCATTATGCAACGAAGAGGACCGGATGATCTAGCTGTACTGCGGCATAATGGAGAGCGGCCTTAATGTCGTCTAGTTCAAGATAGGGGTATTCCTCTAGAATCTCCTCGTTGGAGGCTCCAGATACGAGCAGTTCGAGGATATCTTGCACTCGAATCCGCATGCCACGAATGCATGGACGACCATTACCTTGCGAAGGGTCAATTGTGATACGATCCGACGCCACGCTGACTGCGACCTTTCTACTTAACCCCATTCTAACTGATGCTTTGCCGCGACAGTACAGCTTTACCATGTCCTGGCAATGGGTGTGTTCTGTGACTTCGGTTCCCAAGAGGTCCATCGGCGCGTGAGCGGCTAGTGTGCGTTGTGCTAGGGTGCTCGACTCCTTGTCCACGTTTCGGTAGTCTTCAACTGCGGGGACTCGATCTCCCGCCCGCCGTTCACCCAACTTTTCACCCAACAGTTGCGTCCGAGAACGTCGCGCCCCGTCCGAGGCTGTCTCATTGCCCTCGCCAAAGCACCTCGACGAGCTGGAAAAATGAGACGTACTCGGACGCTACCACTACGTACTCGGACAGTTTCGTGCTGGGTTACAACTAGCAGGTCAGGGGTTCGAGTCCCTTAGCGCCCACCAGTTCAGAGCATGTCTCGTAAAACTGACAACGCTAATACCCGCCGAAAAACCCAACAAGGGGTATGGAGTCCAAGGGGTTTATGGCAGGAGACATGCGCCTCGTGGTCAGTCAAACACCTGTGAGCTCCGAGTTTTCATCGGATGAGACAGCCTCGGCAGAGTAAAACATCGCTACGTCCGTTTCCGGAACACAAAGCGACAGGCTGAGCGTGAGCTTGCACGGCTTGTGATTGATCAAGAGGATGAACTTGCACCGCTGATCGAGTCGGAGCTTGCTTGGAACTCCTCATCGCTCTATCAACGATGCGATCGCCGCATGGTGCAAGATCGGCTGGGATGATCCTGACCCAACGACAGTTCGGCCTTACCATGACTTCTGAGGCCGATATTTTCGCTGAACAGTCGGATCTCGGGCAGGCTAAGGCGTGAATTCATACGGGGCAGGGAAGTGCTTTCGTTCTAGATACGTTCGATGACGTATGCGACGACCTCCCCACAACCAATACGCGCATTTGAATTGTGGTGTGCGCTGGACCACCGGCGCTTTGAGGTAGATCAGTTTTAATATAGGCGGAATTCTGTGAGTGATGTTTCAGGCCTGTAAAGTGCGACGAATGTCCTTCATTAACAAAACTAGATGAAGGTCATCCGTTGGACTTTCTTCGAATTCGGGGATGAGGTGGAGATAAAAGTCTCGGGCCTCGCCGGATTCAGCATGAACAAGAAGCCCGCGGCAACCGATCTTGTCAGACAGCTCGAGGAGTCGCATAACTGCGTCTCGCAGAAGGGCGGCTCCAAGCCCTTGCTTCTCATGCCTAATGTCAACTCCAAGACGCGCTAGGAGGGCAATTGGTTGGGGATAGTGTCCTGCACCCTGCTGAACTCTTATGGGTGCAGCGTCAAAGCGGATCTGTGCCATGCACCACGCATAGTAGGCTACAACCGAGTTGCCGGGCTGTTGTGTGACCACAAAGACTCGCGTTGTGCCGCTAGCGGTAGATTGAAGGGCGTGCCGGCGCAGCCAGTCAGTTTGTTCCGATGAACGACAATGGAACTGGCTTAGATCATGACTGGGCGAGAGGAGCTCTGGTGGCTTATATCTTGGGGTCACTCGCTAAAGGGAGACGAGCGCTGAAGGAATTGGTGAAGACCTGGGAGATCTCGTGCTGGCCTAGCATTCATTCTGTTCCACTCTTCAAGTGCTGCTGTGTCAAGGGCAAAACTGTCCCGATTGGCTAGCACGCGTTGCGCAGCCTCGCAGGCATGTGAGATGACAAAGTCAGTAAGATCGGTAGAACACGCTTCGACCGCACGGTCGATTAGATGTCTCTCCTCTGGAGTAGTCCGAAGGTCCATTCTCCTGCTACGGCGTCTCGATGTTGTGGACACTGTCTATCTCCTCTCTGTACGTCCATTGTACTACCAGTAACTGGGCGCATGAACGATCACTGCTCGAAGAGCGGCAATTTTACGATACTCCAGAGCCCACCGCACTGAGAAGGAGATATGGTGGCAGGGTTAAATCACTGATGCCACCAACTAAGAATCGCACCAATCCCGTGTCGTTGGCGAATACTGATACCCAACGCTTCACCCAACAGCTGCGTTCAAGAACGTCCCATCCAGTCCGAGTCTGTCTCAGGGGCCTTGCCAAAACACCCCAATGAGCTGCGAAATTGAGACAATCTCGGACACTATCACCATGTACTCGGACAGCTTCGCGCTGGCTTACAACCCGCCGGTTAAGGGTTTGTCAGCGCCCACGCAGCGATGTATGAGAGCAGGCCATCAAGTGCGCTGCAGCGGACGCCACAACTGCACACTTGCCGCAGAGGCGGCACCCACTGTTGGGGTCAGATATCAAACAAGAACCTTAGCACCCCCCCCGGTCTCGAATAGCGGCTCTTGACCTATCAGGCCAAGGCGCGCGATCAGGCGTTCTTCTGAGATCGATTTGATATCTTCGCATTTGGCGTAGCTAATTGCGCTAAGACCCGAACTTGCGGGGTCTAGTTCGATATGTGAAGGGAGGCCTCGGTGCCGCGTAGTAGTCGGCACAACGATGATCACGCCCGCCCGACTTTCGTTGAGTGCGTCAACTGAGATCACAACTCCTGGACGTTGCCTTACCTGTTCTCTCCCTACAGGATCTCCGAAGTCGATCAGCCAGACTTCGCCTCTAAGCGCGCTCACTTAGATTGATCGTGCAGGGAGATACCTTCAATGGTGCGTTCCTCCTGCATACCAGACCAAGCTTCTGGGTCATTGCGAAGCTCCGAGTATCTGCTTGCCAGCTGCGAGAAGAAAACTCGTCGTTCCAGGGCATCGGCTGCCTCGTCAAGAAGAACAGTCATGGGGCGGCCAGTAGAGGCAGCGAGACGCGCAAACCGATCTCTGGTTTCATTCCTGACCCTAATCGTGGTGCTCATTCCTAGAGTATACAATTGTGTAGCTTCCTGAGTCCTTCACGTTGATCTGGTGCGAGAAATCCTCCCCGTGGCGTACAGCTAGGGATCACTCACGATTTGTCGATACAGAGACCCTACGACAAGCCTCCAACACCATGGGTCGCAATAGTCGCTTGCTAGATTTACGTACATAGCGACCCTGCCATTTGCTGATGTGGAACACTCCAGGATGAGTGCCGACCGGCATCTTGGGGAGGCCGTTGGCGCAAGGAGTCGTATTGCTCGCGGTGAGAGAGTCAAGGCGAGTGTCTACGTGTTTGCTTGACCCACGGTAAGCTTGGCGAGTCTGCAACCTACCTTGGCGATACCACTGGTAACTCAGCATCTGCGGCGGCCTGGCAGAGGCCAGCATCGTAGGCGACAAAATCCGTGAGGTCTTCTTTCAGCGATAACGCGCTTGCGAGGTGGATGGCATCCAGACTGCCTAGCTTGCGTGGGATCAAAATTGTGGCCACCTCGACGATTGCGTGACTAATGGGCACGAGGTCAATTCCTTCTAGGAGTTGCCTAGCGTCATGGACCAGTGATTCTCCGATTCGATAGCACGTGCGGAGCAGTTCTACGCTTGCAAAATCACTGCTGACCTTAGGGGTCTCGTATTCTTCGGCTAGCCAGTGCGACAGAGCGGAGCTCTCAGGCTCTTCGAACAGCAACTTCGCGAGTGCCGAAGAGTCGATGTAGATCATACAAACCGATCATCGCGCAACTCATCCAGTTGCTGAGATGCGGAGTTTGCAGTGCGGGTGACGTGTCGTTGGCTGGGCAACTGCAGCGGACCCTTCGCTGGAGTCAACCGACCCGAGGCGATGAGTCGATCTCGCGAGGTGACAGCTGGAGTCGGCGCCACCAACAGGGCAATCAGTCTTCCACGTTCAGTAACTTCGATCGTTTCGCCCGCCTTCACTTGCTCGAGGTAGCGGCTGGCGTGCTGGCGGAGCTCTCGTATCCCTATCCTGGTCATGCTTTGAGTGTGGCACAATGAGTGCTACAAAATAGCTTCGTCTGTCTAGCTTGCCTTGGACAGGCGTTAGCGCCCGGTCCGCTTCGTAAGCGAGTTGGCTACGCCACTTTTTGTCTTTCGATGCTTCCGCCAATCATGGGCCGCGTCAATGTCGCGCTGGTTGCGCACTGGGATACTCAACTTTTGACCCAACAGTTGCGTCCGAGAACGCCCCACCCCGTCTCGCGGCGCTTGCAAAAACACCCTAACGAACTGCAAAAATGCGACAGCCTCGGACACTAGAACCACGCACTTGGACAACTTCGTACTGGCTTACAACCAGCAGGTCAGGGGTTCGAGTCCCTTAGCGCCCGCAGGTCAGAGTATGCACAGCGGATCGCTTGAGGCTTGGCGGATCATGAGTGCAAAGGCCTTTCACAGTGAGATCGCTTGCCGGACACAAGTTGCTGACATCTTGGATCACCCTGCCCATCAGCCTGCTTCCAGATGGGTTTCATTGGATGGTATTACGACGGTGTGCGAAGTCAGTTAGTGCCACAAAGCGACATCTGGGCAAGTACGGTGGGCTTTCCGTTAGGAGTACTGTTGCTCTCGCCGGATATTAGGTATTCACCTTTTAACTAAGAACGATCCCATGAGTACAAACCAATCCTGGTTGATTATGTATTGCTGGTACGAACGTAGTTAGCGCAACCTTGACACACGTCCCCTGCTGGTTTTTAAACATGCCGATCGTACTGATTGCGAGCACTACCGAATTGGGCCTGGAAGGCCCCTGCGGCTAGATGATGTCAGCTACCAATATGAGACAAAGATGAATGGTAATCAAGGTGTGTGGTTATAGGAGTCAGCTCGCGTTCATCGGTTACCCAGGACTTCGTACGGTCACCAGCAGTTCGACAGCCCAGGTAGAATTGTCTGCGTGGATCTCACCGCAGAACAGCGAGACGTACTGAGTCGTCTCACGCACTACATCTGGTGGCAAAGTCCCGAGGAGTCACTTGCCCGTCCAGAGCGGCTCATCGCCCAGATTATGGATATCGGAGATTGGGTGGATGAATGCGACCTTGAAGACATGCTTGGCGAGGAGTTACTGCGTAATATTTTGGTCAACGCTGAACCAGGCTGGTTCCGCCCGAAGTCGTGGTCCTTCTGGAACTATCGGCTTAAAGTCGTACCGTTCGATGCCGAGCCACCTATGATGCCACATCGGAGCCTTAGTGCCTAACTTTGAGCCGCGTCTGTCTATCTTGCCTCCTCCTCAACAGGCACTTTGGCCTCTGCTCCGGCCCGCGCAAGATCTTGGCCTGGTGCTATATGGCGGAACTGCTGTCGCGCTCCGATGCGGCAATCGTTCGTCGGTAGACTTTGATTTCTTCGGACCAAAACCCCTCGACAAGGACTCCCTGCGGCAGGTGATGCCGATTGTGCAAGAGGGGGTGGTTCTCCAAGACGAGGTTGATACTCTCACCGTTATGACCTCAGGGGTCAAGCTATCGTTCTTTGGGGTCGGGTTCACCTCTCTCGCTCCACCAGAACGTACGAATGACGGGGTTCTCCTCGTGGCATCACCGGTGGACCTTTTGGCCCACAAGCTCAAGGTGATCCTGCAGCGAATTGAGGCCAAGGACTACCAGGACGTCGACGCACTGCTACTACACGGCGTTTCGCTACGAGCCGGTCTCGCGGGAGCGCAAACGCTCTTCGGGAACTCCTTTCAACCAGCAGAGTCTTTGAAAGCACTCACCTATTTTGGTGATGGCGATCTGGCAAGTGTTGACGCGCCAACAAGGGCTCGGCTGCGCGCTAGCGTGGGCCAGATCGTTCAGCGCGACGCTGGTAGACCATGGTCGGCCGACACCGAGTCGCCAGGGCAAACTGGACGAGGATCATCCTCTGGTCGGTAGTTTCGCGATGCCCCGACTCGATGAGTGTCTGCATCACTGTCGCGCCTTACTCCCATAGCACTGGGTGCAACAGCAATATGTATATATAAATGTCGTCGTGGAGAATACGAGTTGGCCCGTGACGGCATCGGACTTCTCGCGGAAGGGGCGTGCCGCAACCCACTGCCGTCGTGGTTTTGGCGTGGATCTTGGCCGATAACCCTCGTTCGCAGCACCAAGCACCAGCGAGGTGGATGCCTGCGATATCAGCGTTTCCACCGTGGACAGGCTGGAATGATTCTAAAGGTCGATGCTGACTGCTGGGGATGCACGTTTGCGGACCCTATTGATGTGGGAAGAACTATGGAAAGGCGCTGTATCTTTATGCGAATGAACACTGCTTCTCGTCTTGTACGGTTGGATGCATGCCGAGGGCCGACCGGACGATCGCGTAGCACTGCTGCTGTGACGATTAGACAAGTTTAGGCAGTTATGGTATTTTTTGTGCACGGTTCCTCCTCTAAAGGGGTGGGCTGCAGGATATGCAAGGGGGACATGTGCAGACTGGTCAACGACAGACGGGACGACTCCGCAGGGAGATGTCCTACTTAGATCTGAGCTTTGCTGGGCTCGGTGCAATCATCGGATCGGGGTGGCTGTTCGCGGTGCTCTATGCCGCGCAGACCGCAGGACCCGCAGCAATTATCTCTTGGGTATTGGGTGGCATAGCGTGTCTTTTTATCGCTCTTGTCTACGCTGAACTCTCAGGGTTTCTCCCTGAGGCGGGTGGGGCTACACGGTATCCGCAATATTCGCACGGTCCACTAGTCGGCTTTATTGTGAGTTGGGCAGCCTTTATTGCCTACGCCTCAGTGCCGGCCATCGAGGCTGAAGCAGTGGTTCAGTACGCATCGCACTACATCAAGGGATTTGGTTCGACCGTGAACGGTGCCTTCAATGGCAAGCAGCCCATCGACTACATCGTCGAGGCCATCTTGCTCGTGCTGTTCTTCGTGATCAATATCTACGGCGTGAAGCTCTACGCGAAGGTTAATAGTTTCATTACATTTCTGAAGTTCTTGACTCCGACACTGACCATCCTGGTCGTGCTGTTTGTGGCCAAAGACTGGTCGAACTATTCGGCCCCTGCCACCCACGGTTTCGCGCCATATGGGACTGCGGGGGTGTTGGTAGCGGTGTCAACTGCAGGAATCGTCTTCTCATTCTTGGGGTTCAGGCAGGCTGTTGAGATGGCTGCGGAGGCAAAGCATCCCCAGCGCGATGCACCCCGTGCGATCATTACCGCACTCGTTGTGGGTATGATCGTTTATGTTCTTTTGCAGGTGGTCTTTATTGCTGCCATTCCGAAGAGTGAGCTCGCACACGGCTGGGCGTCGCTGAGCCTGACATCGCCGTTTGCCCAGGTTGCCTCGGCGTTGGGTCTGGGCTGGCTGGCAACGATTCTCTATGCTGATGCGGTGCTGTCTCCATCCGGTACTGGACTCGTCTACTTCGCATCCACTCCTCGTGTCATCCTCGGTAGTGCGCGCAACGGCTACCTTGGACAGGTTTGGAGAAAGATTTCAGACAAGACTGGTATTCCGATGTACGCCATGGTCACGACACTCATCGCATCTGCGATCTTTCTGCTTCCGTTCCCGACATGGCAGTCGTTGGTTGGCGTCATCTCCGCGGCAACTGTGTTCACCTACATCATGGGACCAGTGTCACTCGCTGTTTTCCGACGCCATCATGATTCTGCGCATCGTCCCTACCGACTTGGTGGCGCTAGCGTCATCAGTCCTATCGCCTATGTGATGGGTGCGCTGATTATCTACTTCAGCGGTTGGGAGACTGTCTGGAAGCTCACGGTGGGTTATGCCATTGGCATCATTGCCTATCTCATCGTCTCTGCTGTGCGTGGTGATCTTGCGAAAATCAATGCGAAGGCCTGGAAACAGGGCATTTGGTTGATTGCCTTCATTGCTGTCTCGCTGGTAGAGACGTACTTTGGGTCCAAGCGTTTCGGTGGGCAGTACAATCACCTGCATGGTCTGATTCATTATCCGTGGGATCTTGTGGTTGTAGTCGTCGTCGCGATTGGTTTCTACTATTGGGGTGTCGCCTCCGGATCGGGGAGCCAAGAGACAGAGGACGCGATCGAACGTGCGAGCCAGCTTGAGAGGCCGGCGTCTACTGATTGAGTCTCGTTTGCCTACGAGGTAGGTTGAGCTAGTCCCAAGCCAAAGGTCCGGTATCGAGAGGTACCGGACCTTTGTTGTGCGGCGCGCTCATATGATGACCGGGATTGCTGGCTTCGTTGGTGCTCATGGATCGATCTGCCGCATCACCTCGACTGATGATATACCGCTGGCCGCTAAACCATTGGTGCTCTCCGCTTCGTTGGTTAAGGTTGTCTGCTTGTAGAATGTTCCATGGGAGTGCGTGGGAAGCGTGGACTCTCTGGGATAGAGGGTGATATGGCGGTGATATGGCGATAGCGGATGCCGAGGGACGAGAGATTATCGAGGAAGCTTCTAAGCGGCGAACGTTTGCTATTATCAGCCATCCTGATGCTGGGAAGACGACGTTAACGGAGAAGTTTCTGCTCTACGCTGGGGTGATTGCTGAGGCTGGCGCTGTGAAAGCACGGGCTGGAAGACGTGACACCCGTTCCGATTGGATGGCGATGGAGCAGGAACGTGGTATCTCGGTTACCTCTACCGCGCTGCAGTTCGAGTATCGTGATTGCCTGATCAATCTGTTGGACACTCCTGGTCACCGTGATTTCTCAGAGGATACCTATCGGGTGTTGACTGCGGTAGATGCGGTGGTGATGGTCCTTGACGTAGCCAAGGGTGTTGAGGCGCAGACGCTTAAATTATTCGAGGTCTGTCGTTCCCTGGGTCTACCGATGCTGACCTTTCTCAATAAATTGGATCGCCCAGGTAAGTCGCCGTTGGAGCTTCTCGACGAGATCGAGGACAAGATTGGGGTTCGACCAACCCCAGTGACGTGGCCGGTTGGTATCCCTGGGGAGTTTCGCGGGGTTATTGATCGACGAAACAACCGCTTTACTCGCTTTGAACGGAGTGTTCGTGGCAAGACGCTTGCGGTTGAAGTCGAGCTCGACGCCTCGGTTGCGGAGGCCGAAGCGGGTTCAGATTGGGTCAACGCCGTTGAAGAGTGCACCTTGTTAGACGCGGTGGGTGCTACACACGAGCAGGTGAACTTTCTCGAAGGCAAGACGAGTCCCCTCTTCGTCGGTTCTGCGATGAATAATTTTGGCGTGCGCGCCTTACTGGACGCAGTGGTTGAATTTGTACCTTCGCCGGGACCGCGGCAGGCTGTTGATGGAAAGCTGCGGCCGTTGGAGGCACCAATTTCAGGTTTTGTCTTCAAGATCCAAGCGAATATGGACCCATCGCATCGCGACCATGTGGCGTTCGTTCGGCTCTGTTCGGGTAAATTTGTGCGGGGTGTGAATCTCACGCATGCTGATACGGGACGCACCCTCTCTACGAAGTATGCGAGCACGCTGTTCGGTGCTGATCGATCGACAGTCGATGTCGCGTTTCCAGGCGATGTGGTCGGTCTCGTCAACGCAGGTGAGCTGCGCATCGGCGATGCGCTGTACGCGGGAACCCCGGTTGTCTTCCCATCTTTTCCGCAGTTCGCGCCAGAGATGTTCCGACGAGTTCGAGTGAAGGACCCTGGTCGTGCGAAGCAGTTTCGTCGGGGCGTCGATCAACTGGAGCGTGAGGGAGTGTTGCAGGTGCTCTACGAGGGTGACGGGGATCCGCTACCTGTACTTGCCGCAGTTGGTCAGATGCAGTTTGAGGTGTTCCAATACCGCATGGAACACGAGTTCGGCGCGCTGATCGAATACCTGTCGACGCCGTACCGCGTGGCGAGAACGATCACGGCTGAAGGGGTTACGCAGATGGGACGGGTTCCGGGAGTACGAGTACTTCACAGGACAGATGGCACCATGTTGGCACTTTTCGAGAGCGTCATCAGGTTGGAGACGGTGATGCGGGACCATCCAGAGATCGATTTTGGTGCGTTGCTTGGCTCAGGTTTCAGCGTTCTGAGTTAGCCTGCTCGACGAAGTAAGGCCCTGTGCACAAGGCGTGGCAAATAGCTGCATTCGCTATCGCCTTCGATCCTCCTCGCAGGCGGGGTAACGACGAAGCTGGCTGGTGTAGGCAAGTTGTCTGCGTTCACTGTACTAGTCTTGCTCCTGCCTGTGGCGGTTCGGCTATTGTTGCGTGGAGTGGAAAAGCAGAATATAGGTTGATCAGGGTCTCTTTTTGGTCTTCACCGCAAGGCTAAGAGTTCCGCGGAGCGTCGGGGACCGAGGGGCTAGGTTACTTCGCTCATGCCTTGCAGTTATGGCGGCTTCCACCGTGTAGACAATTGGCCGCATCCGTGCAGTTGCGTCCCTCCTCTCCCGATTCGGAGCCCTGGGTTGCATGTTGCAGCGGTGGTGTCGTCGATGATGGGTCTACGAACATCCACATGCGCGAGGGGCCTTCTAGGGGCAACGATCGACGAGTGTCGTTTCATCTCCGTTGCGGGGACGGAGGGCGGAAGTGGTTCGTGATCGAGACGAAGGAGAGTGCCTGTGGAGGGGTGGTAGGTTGGATCGGAACAGCATGAGATCAGATGGAGACGAAGACAGTTTGCTGTCAGGCGATCGGTTGAGACGGTAGCCACATCGGCACTGTAGCAACATTGAACAATCGGGGTAATGCGTACTGGGCAGCTCCGCAGGATAGGAGAGAGTTTCATGAGTATTTTGGGAGACTTAACGGGCAAAGTGGCACTCGTGACCGGGGCGGGCTCACCCACTGGTATCGGGTTTGCCACGTCGGTTGCACTTGGAGAGCTCGGTGCATCGGTCGTTCTCACCTCCACGACAGCACGTGTAGAAGATCGAGCGTCTGAGCTCATGGATCGGGGGATCGATGCACGTGGAGTGGTGGCTGATCTCACCTTGGACCATGAGGTGCAACAGCTTCGGGAGCGTTGTGTGGATGCTTACGGGGGTGTCGATCTTGTGGTCAACAATGCTGGCATGACCTCTGTGCAATATGGCTCGGATGCGGTCGGTGTGGTTGAGGCGTTGTCATTGGATGAGTGGCATCTGGGGCTCTCCCGGAATCTTGATACGGCATTCTTGGTGTGCCGAGCGTTTCTTGGCGACATGAAAGCGAACGGTTGGGGTCGGGTGGTGATGGTTGCTTCCACGACGGGGCCCGTTAATGCGATGCCAGGTCATACCGTGTACGCCACCGCAAAGGCGGCGATGGTGGGGCTCACGCGGTCCCTTGCGCTCGAGGTCGGTTCTCTGGGGATCACCGTCAATGCAGTGGCGCCCGGCTGGATCGCGAGCGGCTCAGCGAGCGATGACGAGCTGCGCTATGGAACGGCCAGTCCCATCGGTCGGTCCGGATCACCTGAAGAGGTGGCAGCGGTGATCGCCTCCCTTTGTCTGCCAGGCCTGTCTTACCTCACCGGGCAAGTCATTGTGGTAGACGGAGCGAATTCGATTCTTGAGGCTCGTACGACCTAGCGTGGTGAGTTGGAGACCGCCGTCGTAGGCGAATCGGCGCGCATCTGCGCCGGGGAAGAGACGCGACGGCAGCAAGAGGACGGCAGCCTACAGCGTGGTTGGTACTGGCGTGTTCGGTGTTGAGCCGGTGCTACTGTTCGATGTAACGGTGTACTATCCTGGCGGAGATGCTCCTCCCCGACGAATACAACCATGGGGGAGCCAGAGCTGCACATGGTTGCGAGATCGGTGACAGGCACATCAACCACCTTCTCGACGAAGCGGTCAGCTGGAGGTGCTTCGTGAAGGTTTGTAATTCTCGATAGAACAACCGCTGGAGGAGATTCACCCAATAGTGGTGAACGATTTGATTCCCGTGCACGGTCTGGGAAGTCAAGCTTCATCGTGCGTGACCAACAATGTGGAACTTCCCATCGATGGTACTTGCTTATTTATGCTCTTTGACTCAGAAAGAAGTGACAATAGTCCCCTTAGTTGGCAGTACCAAGTAATTTCGTTTCAAGTCGATAGGATGCTAACTAGCGGTAGGTGTGAGGTGTCCGTTGAGGGCTTGCACCATGAAGAAAGGATGCCAAATGGAACGAAGGCAGATGGCGCTTATGGCGGTGGCGATGATGACGGCGAGTGCCGTGTTGGCTGCCTGTGGAACGAGTAGTTCGTCAGCAACTCCTGCCAAGGTACCGTCGACCAAGGTCACGATCACAAAGACATTTCAGACGTTCTTTGACGGTTCCTCCGCGGCAGCTACCAAGATCAGACTCCTACAGAATGGGAGTGCATTCTCCCCAGTGATCAAGGCACAGGCGAGCTCGAGCATCGCAAAGGGTACCAGCGCAAAGGTCTCCAACGTCACCTTGGTGTCACCTGTGGCGGCGACAGTAACCTATACCATCTATCTCGGCGGACAGCCCGCCCTCAAGGACCAGCATGGCGAGGCGGTGAAGGTGGATGGAACATGGAAGGTGGGGGACGCCAGCTTCTGTAGCCTGATCTCGCTGGAGGGTACCAAGGTACCCGCCTGCGCTACATTCGAGAAGAACTCCTAAGTTTGTGGGGCAGTCACGGCGCCGCCTCGCCCTAGCGGTCCTGAGCGGTGTGCTATTTCTCACCTTTCTCGATACCACGATCGTAGCGGTGGCGCTAGCACCTATCCAGAGCCATCTCCATGCGGGTGTCGATGAGCTGCAGTGGGTGATCGGTGGGTACGCGGTGGCCTTTGCCGCACTCATCTTGGTGTTTGGTGCGATTGGTGATAGGTACGGTCGACGCCGGATGATGGTGGCTGGTTTGGGACTCTTCGTCATCGGGTCGGTGGTCGCCGCGCTTGCCCCCTCAGCCATTCTCTTGATCGTTGCCAGGGTCGTGATGGGTATCGGTGCGGCGGCCTCCGAGCCCGGCACGCTATCGCTGATCCGTCATCTCTATCCCGAGGAGTCAGATCGGACTAAGGCGCTCGGGACGTGGGCGGCAGTCGCAGGCTTTGCGCTTGCGATTGGCCCGGTGCTCGGTGGCATCCTCGTCGGACTCGATGGTTGGCCAACCATATTTTGGTTCAATTGTGTCGCTGGCATGGTGATCATCGTGATGGCGATCCGAGTTTTACCAGAGAGTGCTGATCGATCGATTGGATCAGTGGACGTTTTGGGTTCGTTGACTGGCCCATTCGCACTAGGGGTTCTCGTTGTAGGCATCGTCGAGGGCGAGGTGCGAGGTTACGCTTCGCCCATCATCGTCATATGTTTCGCGCTTGCTCTACTGGGTGCGGTCGGCTTCATTTTCGCGGAGCATCGAGCCTCGAATCCACTCTTACGGCTGAGGTTTTTGCGCAATGCTCGGTTCAGCGGGGCGCTGATGTTGGCCTTTAGTATCTACTTCTCGATATTTGCCATCTTTTTCTTCGTTGCCCTGTATTTGGAGGTTGTCGAGGGTGACAGTTCTTATCAAGTAGCGGGTGTCTTCGCTGCGATGATGATCACGATGATCGTTGCCTCAATCGTTGCCGGACGTTGGACAACACAGGTGGGTACCAGGTTGGCGACTGGGTTTGGCGCACTTCTCGCAGCGGCGGGAATTGGACTGTCGGACCTTGCACTTTCGGGGCCAACGCATCCGCTCTTGCTGGCTGCGACCCTTGCTATCGCGGGGATTGGTTTTGGATTGGTGGTCGTGCCAGTGACAAGTATCGCCCTATCAACCGTTCCTCCAGAGCATTCTGGCATGGCGGCCGCATCGACCAACACGATGCGAGCCCTCGGGGTTACCTTGAGTGTAGCGATTTTGGGTAGCTTCTTGAACGGCGAATTAACGGGTGGTCTATCGAGTCGACTCGCGCGATTGGGGGTGCCCCCAGCGTTTCGTCAGGTCGTTATCAACGCGGTCGAAACCGGTGGTGTCGCTGGTCACGAAGGAGGTGCTGCCAAGATCTATGGACCTATTGTGGGTAAGGTCATCGGTGCTGCCTACAGCTCGTTTCATGCTGGACTCTCGGTGTCGTTGATCGTCGCTGGATCTCTGATTGTGCTCGGTGGTGCCGTGTCGCTCGTGACGCGGGCGGGTCACGCGAGATAGGCCATCGCATGTCGTGGTGTCGTAGAGGCGACGATGGCCCCTCGCGGTCCGGACGCCGATCTTTGAGCGAGCCCGATCATTGGTGCTCGTTGATAATCGGTGGAGCGAGGGACCACATGGACGTCCTTGTGGAGACCAGCGAGGTCTTCTATCCGAGTCCGTACTGGGCAGCGATGTGCTAATAGGCTTGGTGTTGGTACGGATCTGTGACTGGATGAGCAACGGGAAAGGTAGATGGACTTGGGCGAAGAGAACTGTTTTGCGTGTGGCAGAAAGAACCCGATCGGCCTTCATCTGGAGTTCAGTGGCTCCGATGGCGTGGTTCGAGCGGAATATCGGGCTGAGCGGCGTTTTGTAGGATGGGATGACGTCCTGCACGGAGGGATTACCGCGACGATGCTGGACGAGGCTGCGAGCTACGTTCCCTATTCGATGGGCTTTGTGACTGTCACGGCTCGTCTCGAGGTGAGGTACTCCTTGCCTATTCGCGTTGATGAGCTACTCGCGATCGAGGGTCGATTTCTCGGTCGGCGGCGTCGAGTCGTCGATGCGGAGTCAGAGATCCGTGATGAACAAGGAGTCGTAAGGGCGAGTGCTGCGGCGAAGTTGATGATTCTTGGGGAGCGTAGTGCTGGTGGGCCGGGGGCTGGCGATCTGCTCTGATGTGATGGCTGGTTGGTCGATAGCATGGAGAGGGATACTAGTGTCCGTCCTCAGGAGGGAGGTGTCGGCAGTTCATCCGAGCGGCGGGATCCATCGTCGAGGAGTGAGAGGCCGATGACTGAACCAAGGACGAGTACCACTCCTGCGATGAGCGTAAAGCTCACTCGCAAGTTGAAGAGAAAGATCGATGCGACGGCTGCGGTGAGCGGCTCAAGCGTACCTACCACATTGGCGAGCAGTGGAGCAATGTTGGCGAGGGCACTGAGGTAGAGCAGAAACGGAACCGCGGTGCCTCCGACGATGATGAAGAGGACGAGCAGGATCTCGGGCATGGTCATGGTGGTTGGTGCATCGAGTACGAGCCATGGCAACAGGACCACAGACCCGATCAGGAAGGCACCTGCGACGACGACCTCCGCGTTGTGTTGTGCCAAGAGTTCAGTAGGTAACAGGTTGTAGAGCGCCGTGAAGAGTGCAGAGGTCAGTCCCCATGCGACTCCCGCTAATGGTATCGCCAGTCCAGAGGTGGAGCCGTCGGTGACGACGAGAAAGACACCAGCTAATGCACCTGCTGTCAGGAGTATCAGTAAGGGCTTTGGTACCTTGAAATGCCGTAGCGAGATCCAGCCAAGGATAAGAACGGGACTTGTGAACTGGAGAAGCGTGGCGGACACCGCGGTGCCGTGGGCGATAGCGAGAAAGAAGGTGAGTTGAACGCCATCGAGGGCCACAACTCCAAAGACGATGATGGTGGCTAGTCGTCGTCGGTCGGCGCTGAAACGCTTGAAACCGGCTCCTCGCCCTCTGGGTCCAGCCCAAAGGGCGAGGAGCACTCCAGCCCCAGTGACTCGTACCGCGGCGAGCCAGGTTGGCTCGAGGTGATAATGCTGGAAAAGTTGTTGTGCCGCAATGCCAGAAAATCCCCACAGAATGGCAGCAGTGACGATCCCGATGATGCCTGGGCGTTGGCGAATGTGGTGGGGATGCATGTTCTGATTGTAGATCCCAAGGGATGCGACGTTGACAACTTCAACGGTAGATAGTTCCCCTGTGGTGGCGCTCATCACGGTGGTGGCGCTGGCGTGTCCGTGGATGCTCGCCCGGTCCACGGTAGCGCACCACTGGGTGCGATCCCCATCATCGCCGGTTGGATGCGTGCCATTTCGGAGATCTCGGCCAGAGAGAAGATCGGACTGGGGCTGTTCAGTACGCAATGCATGAACGTGTTGGTGCTGGAGGGGGTCGCATCCGTGAAGACTTGAAGGTAGATGGACTTATGCCCTATTGTGGGTGCAGCTACATAGACACAGGTGTGGAGCGAAAGGTGGAATGGTGGGCAATCCGAGTGCTTCGTTTTCGGTGACTTTGCGAGTGGAGATCTCCGACTCGCGCTTGGTCGGCGCGATCACGACGGTGTTAGCTGAAGCTGGTGGTGCTATTACCGCCCTCGATACAGTGGAGTCCCGGGGAGAACGGCTTGTGGTCGACATCACCTGCAACGCTGTCGATGAAGAGCATGCATCCCGGTTGCGTTCGGAGGTCGAGGCCATCGAAGGCGTCGCCGTGCGTGCCATGAGCGATCGCACGCTTCTGTTGCACCTAGGAGGTGTATTGGCGACGGAGTCCAAGGTCCCGCTGAAGACACGCGATGATCTCTCGATGGCCTATACGCCAGGAGTTGCGCGGGTATCACTAGCGATTGCACGCGATCATGGGGCGGCGAGAAATCTGACTATCAAGCGCAACAGTGTGGCGGTGGTGACCGATGGATCGGCGGTGCTCGGACTCGGCAATCTTGGTCCTGAGGCGGCCTTGCCAGTGATGGAGGGCAAGGCGGTGCTGTTCAAGCGTTTTGGTGATGTTGATGCCTGGCCAGTGTGCCTGGCATCTCAAGATGTTGACGAGATTGTGCAGGCGGTTCGCATGATTGCACCCGTCTTTGGAGGTATCAACCTTGAGGATATTTCCGCACCGCGCTGTTTCGAGGTCGAGCGACGCCTCCGAGAGCACCTCGATATCCCGGTATTTCATGACGACCAACATGGTACGGCGATTGTCGTTCTGGCAGCCCTGCTCAATGCCCTTCGGGTCGTGGAGAAGCGTTTGGACACGGCAAAGGTGGTCGTCCTCGGGGTGGGAGCAGCTGGCGTGGCAATCGCCAAGTTGCTCATCAATGAGGGTGTTGGTAACCTGATCGCCGTTGACCGCGACGGAGTTCTTGATCCCCAGTCGAGCTCGCTGGACGAGAATCGCCTGTGGGTGGCAAAGCACTCGAACCCTGATGGCGTTCGAGGGGATCTACGTACCGCGCTCCAGGGGGCTGATGTGGTTATCGGAGTCTCCGGGCCAAACCTGTTGACCGAGGGTGATCTGCGTCACATGGCGCCAGATCCGATTGTCTTCGCTCTTGCGAACCCTGATCCCGAAGTCGAGCCCTCTGTGGCTCGTCGTGTTGCGCCTGTCGTTGCGACCGGTCGCAGTGATGAACCAAATCAGATCAATAATGTGCTGGTTTTCCCGGGGTTTTTCCGAGGTCTTCTGGACGCGGGTGCGACAAAAATTACTGAGGCGATGGAGCTGGCGGCAGCCCGTGCACTGGCAGCGATCGTTACCGAAGACGAGTTATCACCGGCCTACATCGTTCCAACGGTCTTTAATCCAGCGGTGGCACCCACGATCGCCCAGGCGGTGGAGGCAGCGGCAAAGTAAAACTCCCCTGCGCTGGTGCTTCAGGAGAAATAGTTGTTACCCAATGGTGATCGTCGAGGAGTCATCTCGCTAGGCGGGTTGCCAGTTAGCTGGGGCAGCTGTAGCGAGCGGTAGCGGTGATAAATCGCTTGACGAGCCGGAAGGTACTGTGGGTGAAGGTGAACTCTAGCGATTCCATGGCAGCCGGCGGTTGGTCGGGGACGGAGTAGTCGATGCCGGTAAGTCCTACGACGGTGAACGCGTTCCCGTGGACAAATTGCGGACCGCTCGTGTAACAGTTGACGGTCGAGAGCACCGGACCTGCCGCTTTGTAGTCTGAGCTCTGCGTGGTTCCAGGTGGGCTTGGGACCGCTCTTGCCTGTTGGTCGCCTTGGAGCAGGTTTGAGAAGTAGAGGACGCTTGTCGCAGAATCGTGCTGCAGTGGGCTTGGCGGAAGGGAGACCAGCGTGGAGAGTAGCTGTGGCCGGGTGCTGCTCGCACTGGTGGGAGGACCGAATGCCCAAAGCCCGTTCGGTAAGGATGACGCATTGATGCCACAGCTTGCGGTCACGATCGCGATAGGTGCGTGGGACCCCACGAGATAGCCGACGACGGATCCGTGTTCGACAACTTTTGCCCCCGGGTTTACGTGGCAGTGGGGGAGAAGGCTCGGATAGGTCACCGTAGACCAGTTGACGTCGCTAAACGCCTTGGCATCAGCTCGATCCGTCGCGGTGGTGGGAGTTGGTTTCAGCACACCGCTGGGATGAGCGGCCACGGGTTTGGCGTTTGCGGACCCACAACTCGTCAAGAGTATCGCACTCAGAATGAGCGCTGATGTGACGAGGACTAGAGTAGGTATTCTTCGGGGCACTTCTCAAAGGCTAACCTGTGGCTGCCTGATCAGTAGCCACTGATGTTTCAGGTTCTCCCGTGCTTCGGTTTTTAGATGGCTAGCTGGCTAGACGTGACTGGCAGAGAGTATTGTGATGGGTGTGGGTAATGAGGGTTGTTGGCGGCTGGAGGAGTACTGCGCCTCGTTGAGTTATCTCTCACCAGCGACCCAACACCGATATCGAACGGGTTTGGATTGGATGATTCGCGCCTCTGCTGAGCTTGGTGTGCTCGACCCCGCAGATCTGAATGTTCGCCTTGTGCGGCGGGTGATCTCGCAACGACAGGCGAGTGGGGTTGCCCGATCGACGATTCGAACTGATCTCGCGGCGTTCTCGTCTTATCTGCGCTTTCGTGATGACCTTGATCTTGCTCCGCTGCGTCTGGCGCTCGTGAAGCCTGGAACATCGACGCAACGGAAGCTTCCTCGAACGTTGGATACGGCAAGCGTTCGTGTAACTCTCGATAGCCTTCGTTCGCTTCCAGACACGAACCCTCTGCACTATGCCGTGCTTGAGACGCTGTATGACACCGGTTTACGCGTTGGTGAGTTGGTGCAACTCGATCGTGGGGATGTGGATTTCACAGGCTGCCGGATCTCGGTGCGCAACGGTAAAGGCGGGAGACCGCGGGTCGTGCCCGTTGCTCGATGCGCCCTTGAGGCGATGCAACACTACCTGGGAACCCGATCTGACTGTGCAACCGCGCTCTTTCTGGGTCCTCGCGGCTCCCGACTCGGTGTTCGATCCGTGCGACGCATCGTTGATCGGTATTTTCCTGGTGCGCACCCTCACTCCTTGCGCCACAGTTATGCAACCCATCTGCTAGAAAACGGTGCCGATTTGCGAAGCCTTCAGGAGCTTCTCGGACACGCTAGACTATCCACAACGGAAATTTATACTCATGTGAGTCACGAACGGTTAGCAAGGGTCTATCGGGAGTTACATCCACGGGGCAAGTAGGGGCTGCGATGCAAGGTGATGCCGACTTAGATAAGTTATGGCATAGATACAAAGAGACTGGCGACCAGGGTTTGCGGGACCGTCTTTTAGTGGCCTATTCGCCGCTGGTACGCTTTGTTGCCTCAAGAGTCGCTATCGGTCTGCCGAACTCGGTTGAACAGGCTGACCTCGCAAGCTACGGGACCTTCGGTCTGATCGACGCCATCGAGAAGTTTGACCTTGAGCGCAATATCAAGTTTGAAACCTATGCAATTACCCGCATCAAGGGCGCTATTATCGATGAACTCCGAGCAATCGACTGGGTGCCGCGATCGGTCCGCGCGAAGGCAAAAGCAGTTGAACAGGCCTATGCAAAACTGGAAGGCAAGCTTCATCGGAGTCCAACCGACAAAGAAGTCGCCGCCGAGCTAGAGATTGATGAGTCCGAATTGCAGGCGATCTTCTCCAAGATCTCTTTCTTAGGCATTGCCGCGCTTGATGAGGTGGTCCTTGGCGGGGAGCGCAACGAGGGTATGACGCTAGGCGATACTATTGCTGATCGTAAAGAGAGCGCCAACGGCTCCTTTGAGCAAGAAGAGACACGGCGCATGCTTGTTGATGCCATCAATCGACTTGGTGACCGAGAAAAGATGGTGCTGACCCTTTACTACTACGAAGGCTTTACCCTTGCCGAGATCGGCGAAATCCTTGGTGTGACCGAAAGTCGGGTCTGCCAGATTCACTCGAAAGCAGTATTGCAACTCCGTGGTAAGCTCGGCGACGTCGGTTAACGCCGCTGGTGGGTCAACTTTCTACGGAGTGGAGCGTGCATGCGTTCCTCGATGCAGTGCTTGGCTTCTTCGAGCAGTTACCTTTTTCTGGCAGCTTTGATTTGATGAAGTGCGGACCTCCCGCCGAGTTTGAAGAAGGGTGCGTAGCCAGCCGTAGGCGCCGATTGCAACGCCGACCACCTCGTCTAAGAAGGCTGATCCCGATGGTGGTTGCTGCTAGGCTACCTTAGGCTCAAATTTGAGTAAGTAACGGGAGTGTTCGACCCACGGTCGGCGTTTGTCGCGAGGACACTTCTTAGTTCAACCGATGGGAGGATCATGCCAGATAAACCACTAGTAACCATGTCTCAGCTTCTTGAGGCGGGAGTCCATTTTGGTCACCAAGCCAAGCGATGGAACCCAAAGATGAAGCCCTACATTTTCGATAAGCGCAACGGCATCTACTTGCTCGATCTTCGCCAGACGCTCCAGGGTATCGACGAGTCTTTTCGCTTCGTTCGGTCGTTGTCAGCTCGAGGTGGCAGTGTGCTCTTCGTCGGTACGAAAAAGCAAGCCCAAGATGCCATTACGCAGTACGCCAAGATGGCCAGCATGCCCTACGTAAGCCACCGGTGGCTAGGCGGTATGTTAACTAACTTCCCCACGATTGCCTCGCGAGTGCGCAAGCTGCAAGAGTACGAGCAGATGAAGGTGCAGGGAGACTTCGACGCCATGCCGAAGAAGGAGGCGCTGTTGTTGCAGCGAGAACTCACCAAGCTGGACCTCAACCTCGGCGGTGTTCGTAACATGAACAGGTTGCCGGATGCTCTGTTCGTCATCGACACCGTCAAGGAGCATCTCGCGCTCACTGAGGCAGCTCGTCTCGGCATCCCAGTGATAGCCGTCGTCGACACCAACTGCGACCCAGAGCTCGTGGATCATATCATGCCAGGTAATGACGATGCCATTCGGTCGTGTGAGCTCTTCACTCGGCTGATTGCGACGGCGATTATCGAAGGAAAGTCCAGAGCTGGGGCAGCAGAACCCGTTCCGGTGCCGGCGCCGGCGCCAGTGTAACAACAATCTGTTTTATTTATTGATACAATCAGAAAGGAAGGCCGAGGGTGGCTGATATCAAGGCTGCGGATGTACAGGCGCTGCGTAAGCTCACCGGTGCGGGGATTCTCGACGCGAAGAAGACGCTTGAAGAGACAGGTGGTGACGCCGAGCGCGCGGCACAGTTGCTTCGGGAGCGGGGCGTCGTCTCCGCGGCGAAGCGAGCTGAGCGTGAAAACAGTGAGGGAGCAGTAGCGATCTCCATGGTTGGTACTCAAGTTGGTGCACTCGTTGAACTCAAGTGCGAGACTGACTTTGTCGCGAAGTCAACTGACTTCGTCAACACCGTGAACGAGATAGCTGCTGCTGTCGCGGAACGAGGAGAGCAGGCCGTCACGGAGTATGAGGAGATGATCTCCTCGCTCATCATCTCGTTGAAGGAGAACATCTCGCTCGGGCGGGTCGTTCGACTTGAGGCCGGTGAAGGTGATGAGGTGTCGGGTTATCTCCACGTTCAGGCTGATCGAGGGGTCAATGGAGTGCTTGTGCAACTGAAGAATGGGTCGAATGAGCTCGCCCACGACCTCGCGCTACACATTGCATTTGCTCGTCCAACGTATCTGCGAATCGAGGACGTTCCTGAATCGGTAGTGGCGCAGGAGCGCGAGACGCTTGAGACGATGACGAGAAATGAGGGCAAGCCAGAGGCGGCAGTCGAAAAGATCGTAGCAGGTCGCCTTGATGGGTTTTACAAATCGATCTGCTTGTTGGAACAGCCCTTTGTAAAGGATGAGAAACATCGAGTTCGAGAGGTGCTAGGACAAGCAACGCTCGTCGCGTTTGCGCAACTCGTCGTTGGCGAGTAGCTTGTTGACGACGTTGCAGTCATCGGTTGATCGATGCCGAATTCTACTCAAAATTTCGGGCGAAGCGCTTGGAGATGCAGCCAAGGGGCCACTTGACGCGAAGGTGCTGACCCAACTGGCGCAAGAACTCGTTGGGCTCCGGTCGGAACTCGACGTTGAGATCGCCTTAGTTGTCGGTGGCGGGAATATTTGGCGTGGCACCTACGGCGTGGATATCGGTATTGATGCTCCAACATCGGACAACATTGGGATGCTTGCGACGGTGATGAATGCGCTCGCACTGCAAAGCGCCATTGAGGCGCTCGGCCAGCCAGTTCGCCTCCAGAGTGCCATCCAGATGTCCGAGCTTGCTGAGCCTTACATCCGGCGCAGAGCGGTGCGCCATCTCGAGAAGGGTAGGATCGTCATCTTCGCTGCTGGCACCGGTAATCCGTTTTTCACGACGGACACCGCAGCTGCACTTCGAGCTGCGGAGATCGGTGCGCAGACGATGATGAAGGGTACACACTCAGGGGTTAATGGAATCTACTCCGCCGACCCGCGCCTTGACCCCAGCGCTACGAAGTATGATCATGTTGGGTATATGGATGTCATCTCGCGCGATCTCAATGTTATGGATATGACTGCCGTCACTTTCTGCAAGGATCACGATATTCGAGTGATCGTGTTTGACGTGACCAGCCCTGGTAATATCGCTCGCGCCTGGCGTGGCGAGATTGGAACGGTGGTTGACTGATGGCTGAAGAAGTAAATACGGATCTGGTTATCGCTGAAACCAAGACCAAGATGGCCAAAGCCGTCGAACATACTGAAGAGGAGTTTGCTTCGGTACGCACGGGTCGTGCGGCACCGGCGTTAGTCGAGCATCTCCTCGTTGACTACTATGGCTCGCCCACTCCTCTGATGACCATTGCTGGTATCGGTGTCTCCGATGCGCGTACCTTGGTTATCAATCCTTACGATCGCGGGAGCCTTGGTGCTATCGAGACGGCTATTCGTAATGCGGATCTCGGCGTGAACCCCAGCAACGATGGTGCGGCGATTCGCATCACCCTGCAACCCCCTACGGAAGAACGGCGCAAAGAACTTATCAAGGTTGTTCGTGCACGCTCTGAGGAGGGGAGAGTTGCGGTTCGAGCTATACGCCGCAGCGCACGCCACCAGTTTGAGGTTTGGCAGAAGCAGGGTTCACTGACGACGGACGACCTTGGGGATCTTGAGAAACAGCTCGAACAATTAACGTCGCAGTATATCGCGGAACTTGACAAGGCGTTGGAGACCAAAGAGCGCGATTTACTTGAGGTCTGAGAGGGGCCATATCGATGGGTGAGGGCGAGGAACGCCACCGGCGAGGGCCCAACAGGCAGTCAGAGGGCCCGTTATTTAGTGGGCAAGGTGAGCCTCCACAGGACGACGATCCTACGCTGTTCTACGACGAGGTGCCTGGGTCGGAAGCCGCGGAAGATCCTGATCGGACGCTGAGTCTTGACGCCCCCTATAGTATCTCAGCCACCCCTGAGCGGCAGATCAACGGTCGTTCTGGGGAGGATGCAACGGTGGAATTGCCGGGTTGGCGAGATCCGCCTACAGGCGAGATCCCTCGAATCATCGAGGAGTTGGCTGGCGAACCTCTTCCTCGTGTGCACGAGGAGGCTCCGACCAATTTTGATGCGCTTGAGGATAGGGAGGACCGATCCGATACCTCCGCCAGTGATACCAACGACGATTTCTTAGTACCTGTTGAGCGCCTCTCCCCAGATCGGACTGTCGCTGGCCCCTCTGTTTCCAATGAGACAGCGAGGCCTACTGAGACAGCGAGTCCTTATGAGACAGCGAGGCCTACTGAAACAGTGGGGCCTACTGAAACAGCGAGGCCAACTACTCAGGAGAGGACGTCTCAGGAGTCGTCAACGCTCCCACGAGTATCCGAGCGTGATGCGTCGGGGAGTTCCTCCTTGCCACCAGCTGGCGACGATGGCGCGGATCTCCAGCGGATGCTCGACGAGCGCAGGGGGTCGGCGGCGAGCACTCCAAGACCAGCAGTCGCCGGCGACGATGCCCAGGGGGTGGTGAGTACCAGGATGGACGACCCGCCGCAGGGTACGGTGTTGGGTCGCACGCGCCACGAAGTCATACGTGCTCGAGGAAGATCGCCACGGTGGGGTAGAGGTTCTGCTGAGAGCAAAGGGTCGCCTCCACCGCGCGATCACCAAGGCGAGGCGGTCTCGACGCCGGAGAGAGACGTCCCAGCTCCGGAAAGAGATGATAGAGTTTCTTCAGGGACAGATCCACTTCGCCGCATTAAGGTGGTGCGAACCATCACTGGGATCGTACTCGCCCTTGTCTTTATCGGCGCGCTCAAACTTGGAACAGTCTCGACGCTAGTGGTCGTGGTCGTGGCGGTCACTACCGCCGCAGCTGAGGGCTACAATCTCCTGCGTCGAGGTGGTTATCGGCCCGCTGCATTGGTTGGGCTTCTCGCCGTCATCGGGTTGGTGGTTGGTGCGTATGTGGCAGGAGAAGATGCCATCGTTCTGGTTATTTTTGGGGCGATCCTGGTCTCCCTGGTCTGGTTTATGGTTCAGCACCGTGGTGAGCAGTTTGTGGTCGGTGTAACCACCACGATGGTCATTGTGGTGTGGGTTGGACTATTTGGGGCGTTCGCTGGACTCCTACTTCGACATGCGCTGTTTGGGGACGGTGGGCTGGGGCTCCTGATTGGGGCATTACTCTGTGCCACGACCGCCGATGTCTTCGCGTTTTTCGGTGGCTCGCTCCTGGGGAAGCATAAGCTTGCTCCTGCGATTTCACCGGGGAAGACCGTCGAGGGGGTTCTTATCGGTGGCGTGGCGGCAATTTTGGTTGGCGCCTTCGCGCTCCCGTTGATTCACCCGTTTACCCTTGAGGCGGGGGTGTTGATTGGTGTGGCGTCAGCGATTATCGCCCCGGTAGGCGACTTGGCCGAGTCCGCGCTGAAGCGCTCGGTATCGGCTAAGGATTCTTCACGGTTACTCCCAGGTCATGGGGGTATGCTGGACCGTATTGACGGGATACTAATCGTACTACCAGTCGCTTTTTATCTGTTTCTGAGTCTCCACTTAAGGTGATGCATTAAAGGTTTACCATGAAATCACTTGCCGTTATGGGTTCGACCGGTTCGATCGGTTGCCAGACACTTGATCTTGTGCGGCAGGATCCAGGGACCTTCACGGTCACTGTGTTAGCGGCGCACTCGAATATCGAACGCCTTCTCGAGCAAGTGCAGGAGTTTCATCCGCTGGTCGTGGGAGTCTACGATGAGCTCGCGGCCAAGGAACTGCGGAGTCAGGTGGATGCCAGTGTCGCCGTCGTGACGGGGGAGGAGCTGGTAGACGCTGTGACCGCTGCGGAGATCGTGATCAACGGCGTGATGGGTTTTGCTGGAATCCGCATCACTGAGCGCGCACTGCGAGCCGGTTTGCGTCTCGGACTGGCGAATAAGGAGTCGCTGATCGCTGCCGGAGACCTTGTGCTCGCACTGTTGTCGATGGGTGGAGAGCTCATTCCAGTCGATTCCGAACATTCTGCAATCTTTCAGGCGATGGGGCAGTCACGGCAAGTTCCGGCTGGCTTTGCCCGTTTGGTCATCACGGCGTCAGGTGGACCCTTCCGGCAACTTCCCGCCCAATCCCTTCGCACGGTAACCATCGAGGATGCGCTAGCACATCCGACGTGGTCGATGGGACCAAAAATTAGCGTGGACTCATCGACATTGTTTAACAAGGGACTTGAGGTCATTGAGGCTCACTACCTTTTTGGGGTCGCGTACGACGCGATCTCGGTGGTGGTCCATCCGGAATCTTTGGTCCATTCAATGGTTGAATTCACTGATGGTTCCACACTGGCACAGCTCTCCATGCCCGACATGAGGCTCCCAATCTCCTTGGCACTTTATTCGCCACTTCGAAGCGATCTCGCTCACGGTGCGTTGGACTGGTCGCGACCCATGACGCTGACCTTCGAAGAGGTCGATCGGATCCGTTTCCCAGCACTTGCGTTAGCGTACGAGGCAGGGAGGCTCGGCGGTGGCGCTCCTTGTTGGATGAATGCGGCCAATGAGGTCGCGGTAGAGGCTTTCTTGAACTCCAGCATCGGTTGGTTGCAAATTTATGAGGTGGTCGCCCGGACCATGGAGAGCTACGAGGTAGGTTCACCAATGAGTATCGATGAGGTGGTCGAGCTGGATCGGCAGGCGCGGGTGGTCGCCACCGAAATGGTGCAGGTGCTTGCCAGTGCCTAACGTCGAGACCCTCAACGATGCCGACAGTCGAGAAAACCGGGCACCGACACTTGCGGAGGCGCGCTCCTTCTCTGGACGCCGACTGATCGAGTTCTTGATCGCCATCGCGGCCATCATTGCCTTTGCCGCCCACATTCATGCGCTCTCCACGTTGGTGGTCGTCGCGGCCATCGCGGCGATGATTATCTTGCATGAGTTTGGTCACTACATCACCGCTCGGTTATCGGGTATGAAGGTGACGGAGTTCTTTATTGGCTTTGGTCCTCGAATCTGGTCGATCAAGATAGGCGGGATCGAGTACGGCATCAAGGCGTTGATCGTTGGCGGCTACGTCAGAATCTCCGGGATGACTAACGTCGAAGAGGTTCCGCCAGAGGATGAGGAGAAGACCTATCGTCAGGCCACCTTTCCGCGCCGAATCCTCGTGAGCGTAGCGGGTTCGTTGATGCACTTCATCATGGCTTTTGCGATCCTTTGGATCCTGCTCTCGAGCGTTGGCTTTGCCGTCTCAAGTGGTGGGACCGTGATCGCCGCGGTCGCCAAGACTCCCCACGTCGAGTCGCCAGCGATTCAGGCGCACATTCCTGCCGGATCTACCGTCCTGGCAGCGAACGGCACTACCCATCCGAACACGACGACCTTTGGTAAGATCATCGAAGAGAATTCGGGCAAGCCGGTACGCCTTACGCTCGAGGTTGGGCATAAGGTGATCCATCGAACCGTGATTCCAGTCAGCGCTGCAGTTTTGGCGCGTACGGATCCGGCGTACAAGCCGCTTGGCCAAGCTGGGGTGATCGGTGTGAGCATCGAGGCGACCTCGAAAACGGTCACCGATTCGTTCCTCAGTGGTGCCGGCCATGCCGTGACGGGCCTGGGTTCCTTTGCTTGGCAGTCGGTGACGGGGATCCTTTCCCACTTTTCACCTCATGGCATCGCGACCTACGCCCGCGAGGTGATCCATCCGTCATCAAATCCGACCTCAGCACGGGCGCAATCACGCTTTGAGTCACCAGTCGGCATCGTCTACTTGGCCAACGACGCAGTGCACTCAGGTATCTCTGCGGTCCTTGAGCTCCTGTTCTTAATCAATGTTTTCGTGGGGGTCTTCAATCTCTTCCCCTTCCTGCCGCTCGACGGTGGTCACGTTGTGATCGCCATCTATGAGCGCCTACGCTCGCGTAAGAACCGTCCCTATCACGCCGATGTCATGAAGCTGATGCCTGTCACCTACGCAGTGCTGACCATCATTTTGCTTATAGGAGTGACGGCACTCTATCTGGATATCGTTCATCCAATCGCGAATCCATTTCGCTAGGCTAGGAATGAAAGTGAGTTACAATGACACGTGAACAGGTAGTACTAGCAAAGCGCCGCGTTGCACGAGCGGTGCAGGTTGGCAAGGTCACCGTCGGCGGGGATAGTCCGATCTCCGTACAATCGATGACGACCACCAAGACCGCCGATGTCGAGGGCACGCTCGTCCAGATCTACTCTTTGGCTGCCGCCGGTACGGAGATTGTCCGCTGTACCTGCAACTCCCAGGATGCAGCTGATGGACTTCGCCAGATCGTTCCGCGATCCCCTGTGCCGATTGTGGCGGATATCCACTTCCATGTGGAGATGGCGCTCGCAGCACTGGAGTCTGGGGTCGCTGCACTTCGACTGAATCCGGGCAATCTGCGCAAGCCTGAAGAGATCAAACTGGTGGCACGTGAGGCAGGGGCGCGTGGCGTTCCTATCCGGATCGGCGTGAACGCTGGTTCTCTGCACCCGGATTTTGCCAAGCAATATGGAGGGATCACCGCGGAGGCGATGGTTGCCTCTGCACTTCATGAACTCGATCTCTTCCATGAGGTGGGTTTTGACGATGTCGCCTTTTCGGTCAAGGCTTCGAACGTGGCACTGATGATCGCTGCCTATCGTTTGCTCGCCCAAAAGGTCGATCACCCGCTCCACCTCGGGGTCACCGAGGCAGGGCCGTTGCCCGGTGGTCTCATCAAGGCCACGGCTGGTATCGCCACTTTGCTCGCTGAAGGGATCGGGGATACCATTCGTTACTCGCTGACCGCAGACCCGATCGAGGAGGCGCGAGCCGGACGACAGCTCCTTGAGTCGTTGGGACTTCGCGAGCGCAAAGGACTCGACTTCATCGCATGCCCAAGTTGTGGACGAGCAGAGATCGATGTGGTGGCGGTCGCCACCGAGGCGCAACGAGAGCTTGAGAAGCTCGGCCTTCCCCTCCAAGTTGCGGTTATGGGGTGTAACGTTAACGGTCCAGGCGAGGCACGTGAGGCTGATATTGGCATCGCTGCTGGCAAAGGGAAGGGCCATCTCTTTATCAAGGGAAAGATCGTCGAGGTCGTTCCTGAGGCGAACATGGTCGCGGCCTTGGTGGAGGAGGCGCAGGCGATCATGGTTGAGGGCGTTGAAGCGAGGCTTAACAAGAAGCGTCGCTGAGCGATCGTTGGGGTCGTGCTAGCCTTTGTTCCCATGCGAACATCTGAACTCGTCTTTAGGAGTCGACGGGAGGTTCCTCAGGATGCTGAGGCGGCCTCACATAAGGTCCTGATTCGTGGGAACTACATTCGTCGGCTCACCAGTGGTGTCTATAGCTTTCTTCCGCTGGGCTTTCGAGTGCTTCGCAATGTGGAACGCATCGTTGAGGAGGAGCTGGATCGTGCGGGGGCATCCCAACTTCTGTTGCCGGCACTCCAGCCGGTGGATATCTGGAGAGCGACCGGTCGCATCGACAAGATGGCGGATGTTCTTTTTCGCGTTGACGGTAAATCAGGTGCATTTGTGCTTGGACCGACCCATGAGGAGGCGGTAATCGAGGCGATGAGCCCCGACATCGAGAGCTACCGTGATCTGCCCAAACTGGTCTACCAGATCCAAACCAAGTTCCGGGATGAGCCTCGGGCACGTTTTGGATTGATGAGGACACGCGAGTTTATCATGGCCGATGGCTACTCCTTCGACGTCGATCGTGACGCGATGCGCGACTCATATCGAAGGTTCTATGACGCCTACCTCGCCATCTTTGCGCGGCTCGGTCTTCGGGCGGAACCGGTTGAAGCCGATGCTGGTTCTATCGGTGGGGATGTGAATCATGAGTTTATGGTCGCCTCCAGCATTGGAGAGGATCACTTTGCTCACTGTAGTGACTGCGGTTATCAAGCCAATATCGAGGCTGCCCGCGCTGGCGAGCGGCCAACGGTCGAGGTTGACGCAGAGAGTGAGCCGGTGACGTATGCGACGCCGAATGCGCCGGGGATTGAGATCGCAGTGAAGGCGCTGCGTGATCTCGGTGCAGAGGTAGAGGTTGGGAGCATGCTCAAGTCGATGTTGTTGATTGACGACCTGGGTGATCGGGTCATCGCGCTCATACCTGGTGATCGCACACTCAATGTTCCTGGTGGCATGCGTTTGGCCACCGATGCCGAGATGACGGGGTTCGCGAAGGGCTATATTGGGCCCCAAGGTCACGGTTCCGAGGTTCGAGTGATCGCGGACCCCTTGGTCCGTACGCGTCCTAGTTGGGCGTCTGGAGCCAATGAAGCGGGTCATCATTGCGTCGGTCTACGCGTTGGTGTCGATTTCCAGGTCGATCAATTTGTTGATCTGGTAGTGGTCGAAGATGGGGATCCATGTCCTCGATGCGGCGGGGTTCTGTCGCTGGTTCGTTCGGTCGAGGTCGGCCATACCTTCCAGCTCGGGTTGACCTATTCCGGAGTCTTGTCCCATGCCCGCTATCGCTCCGTTGACGGCGAGGAGCTGCCCTACTGGATGGGTTGCTACGGAATTGGGGTGACGAGGGTGCCGGCGGTAATCGCTCAACAGTATGGCTCAGCGGATGGTGACGCTGTGGTTTGGCCGATAGAGGTCGCTCCCTACGTCGTGAGTATCGTGGGGGTGGGTGCCACCAAGACCAATGAGGTGGCGGCGGTAGCCGCGCAGTTACACCAATCGATGGTGCAGTCTGGCATTGCAGCGCTACTCGAAGATCGGAGCATCTCGACTGGGGTGGCGATGCGTGATCTCGAACTGATTGGGTCCCCCCTCTTTTGTATCGTGGGTGCCCGTTCATTGGCCAAGGGGGTCGTCGAGCTGCGAGACCGCATTCGAGAACAGACGGTCGAAGTTCCGATCGACGCGGTCACTGCAACGATCCAGTCGCTCACCCGGGCACTCGCATCTGAACGACGATAGCGATGCGCTATACTGGTGGAGGATAATTCGTAGTATGGGAACTGCGTGGGCGTGAGCCCACGTTTTTTGTTCAAGTGGATAGGTGAGAGGAGGAGGTATGCTCTCGAGTCAGACGCTCATCGATCTCCTCGACCCGGTGATCGAGCCGCTTGACTTGCGCGTGCTATCAGCGACCTGGCATGCTCGGGTTTTAGACCTCCGACTCGAGCACTATGACGCGTCAGCTCCCTCACTTGATGAGATTGCGCAAGCATCGAAGGCCGTCTCGGCGGCGCTTGATGATGCCGATGGACAAGGAGATGGCACCTACACGCTTGAGGTGTCGAGTCCAGGGCTTGAGCGCCCACTGCTGCGATTGGCACATTTTCAGTGGGCGACCGGGCGAGATATACAGTTCACTTCGGCGGATGGGGTCGTTGCAGGCGTGCTGGCTCGCGTCTTCGATGAGAGCGAACCAAGGATTGAGGTCATCGTGGAGGGCGAATCACGACTCTATGCACTGCGCGAGATCGATCAGGCGATGACCGTCTTCCAGTGGGGTACCAAGAACAGAAACAACGATGGAAGGAGGCAGGTCGATGGCGCGTGACAACCAGGATTTTATGGATGCCCTTGAGGTAATTGCTCGAGAGAAGGGCCTGACGGTAGAGACACTACTTGAGTCGTTGGCGAACGCATTGGTGGCTGCCTATAAGCGCATGCCTGGGGCCGCCGATGAGGCCTACGTGGAGATTGATCCGGATAACGGCGAGATCCGGGTCTTTGGACAGGAGCTTGACGATGACGGCAATGTCGTGCGCGAGTGGGAGGACACCCCAAAGGATTTTGGTCGCATAGCGGCGCAAACGGCGAAGCAGGTGATGTTTCAAAAGATTCGTGATGCTGAACGCGATCTCAAATACGAAGAGTATGCGGGCCGTGAGGGTGATGTGGTGACCGGTGTTGTCTCCCAGATGGATACCCGGTTTACGCTGCTAGACCTCGGAAAAATCGAGGCCATCATGCCCCATACTGAGTGCCCACCGAATGAGCGCTACTCTATTGGGCAGCGGATCAAGGCCTATATTGTTGAGGTACGCAAGACAGCGAAAGGCCCTCAGATCGTTGTTTCACGCACGCACCCCGGTTTGGTCAAGCGACTCTTCGAACTCGAGGTTCCCGAGATCGCCTCTGGGGTCGTCGAGATCAAGGCGATTGCGCGCGAACCGGGTCATCGCAGCAAGGTGGCCGTCTGGTCCAACGATGACGGGGTCGACCCGGTGGGTGCTTGTGTGGGGTCGCGCGGATCCCGTGTGCGTATGGTCACCAATGAGTTGATGGGCGAGAAACTTGATATCGTGCCATTTTCAGACGATGTCATCGAGTATCTCGAACGGGCGATTCAGCCCGCCTATGCCCTTGAAGTGCGTATTGATGAGGCTGCTGGCTCCGCACTCATCGTCGTCGGAGATGATCAGCTCTCACTCGCTATCGGTCGAGAGGGTCAAAACGCTCGACTCGCAGCGCGCCTTAGTGGGCTGCATATCGATGTCCGCGCCGAGAGTGAGGTGGCCGCGCTCGATCGTGAGGCGGCGGCCGAAGAAGATTACCTCGAAGATATCGCTTCAGCTGTAACGGGCCAAGACAGCCCGCCCAGCGATGGGCAAAATTCCGCACCAGAGGGTGGGGCGGATGAGGTCGATGAGGATCGAGGGGTCTCCGATATGGCGATTGAGACGGTGGATGCCCCGACTGGTGATCCTTCCGAGGGGTGACGATGACTCGCAGTCAGCGGGTCGTGATACGAATGTGCGTGGGTTGTCGACGTCGACGGCCAACATCGGAGTTGATTCGGCTCGCGGCCTATGATGGCGATGTCTGCCTGCGGGTAGGATACGGCAGGGGCGCATGGTTGTGCTCTGACTCTCGACGGTGCGCCGAAGAGACATTCAGAGGCGGACGTTTGTCGAAGGCACTAAGAATTCCTATCCCCCCGGCTAGACTGGCTAGGTTAAAGGACTCCTTTGGTGTCTGAGCGAGCGCAAGGTAGAGGTTGCAATGGACTCAGATGGCGTAGGCGTCGAGTCGGTACAGTGGAGGTCAGGTTTCGTCGTTGGCTAAGAAGTTACGAGTTTATGAGATTGCGAAGGAGTTAAACCTCTCCAATAAGGAGGCGCTTGATCTGTGTCTCGCCCTTGGAATAGACGTGAAGTCACACTCCTCAAGCGTTGAGGAGGCGCATGCTGACCGTGCGCGTCGACGTGCACAACGCGAAGGTATCGGCATCTATGGTTCAAAGGTTGCACCGACGCAAGACCAGCCTGAGGAGGCAGTTGTTGAGCCGAGTGTTGCGCCAGCAGTGGAGGCGGTTCCCGAGGAGCGTCCGGCGGTAAAGCAAGCAGAGGACGAGGATAAGCACGACTTAGCGGCCGTGATTGCACAGGAATCCGCCAAGCGTGAAGAGGCTGAACGTGTGGCGATCGCTAATGCAGGCAAGCTTGCCCGTGAGACCGCGGAACCCCAGGCTCCACCGCGACCGAGGTCATCACCGGTATCTCCCTCCGGTCAACCAATTCCTCCACCACCAGCGCGTAAACAACAGCCCCTCACCTCCTTTTCCGGGCGACCAATCCCACCACCCCCGCGTCCTTCCGCGAATCCCGACCCCCGTGGTCGTAGGCCAGCCCGTCCCCCGCGTGACGGAAGCCGAGCTCCACTGCCTCCCCGTACGGGTCGACCCGATGATCGACCGCCACGTCCTGCGGGACCGAACGATCGTCCTCCTCGCACTGATCAGACCGGTGCGCGTCCAGGGGTGGGCACGGGACCTTCCACAGGTGGATTTCGAGGATCTCCGCCGCCACGAGGTGGTAGTCGAGGTGCTCCAGCGCGAGGTCCGGGTGGACCAATGCCAGCTCCTCGTGGCCGTAGCCGTGGTGGACCGAAGTCGAAGAAGCGGGTATCGAGGAAGGAGTACGAAGAGCTCGAGCCGACGACGGTATCGAGTTACGTCCCCTCGAGTGCGCCGATACCAGATCACGAAGTCATCATCGAGCGCGGATCGACCGCACAAGAGGTCGGGCCCAAACTCAATCGTTCAGCCGGTGATCTGATTCGCTTCCTGTTGTTACAGGGCGAGATGGTCACGGCAACACAGTCGCTCTCTGACGAGATGATTGAGCTGTACGCTGCTGAGCTCGGTGCGCAAATTCGCATGGTGGATGCTGGACAGGAGCAGGAGGCGATGCTCGCCGCTCGCTACCTCGACGTTGACGAGACAGAAGACGAGCATGCGATCGCATCTCGTCCGCCAGTCGTCACCGTCATGGGACATGTCGATCATGGTAAGACGCTGTTGCTCGACCGCATTCGCAACTCCAACGTGGTTGCGGGTGAGGCTGGCGGCATCACTCAGCACATAGGTGCCTATCAGGTCGAGCTGCCAGGTGGTCGTGTGACCTTTATTGATACGCCAGGCCACGAGGCCTTTACGGCAATGCGCGCACGTGGTGCTGGGGTGACGGACATCGTTGTCTTGGTCGTTGCTGCCGATGATGGTGTTATGCCCCAGACCGTTGAGGCGATCAACCATGCAAAGGCGGCTGGAGTCCCAATCATCGTGGCTCTCAACAAGATTGACCGGGCCGATGCCGATCCGAACCGTGTCCTCCAACAACTTTCTGAGTACAACCTTGTCCCAGAGAAGTGGGGTGGCGACACGATCGTGGTCGAGATCTCGGCGCTACAGAATTTAGGCATTGACGACCTGCTTGAGCAGATCCTGGTGTTGGCCGAGGTGTTAGAACTCGATGCGAACCCGACGGGCCATGCCAGAGGCACGGTCCTTGAGGGTCACCTCGATGTGGGCCGTGGCCCAGTGGCGACGGTGTTGGTGCAGTCGGGGACGTTACGGGTCGGTGACTCGATGGTTGCTGGGCAGGCATGGGGGAAGGCGAAGGCCCTTGTCGATGATCGAGGCAACAAGGTAGATCTAGCCGGACCGTCGGTTCCGGTACAGGTATTGGGCTTCTCTGAGGTTCCCAGTGCCGGAGATCTGTTCCGTGTGACCAATGAGATCGCCAGTGCGAGAGAGGTGGCGGAATCGCGTGAGCAGCGGTTACGTCTCGCCGCTAACGCCAATCGGGCGATCGGTAGTTCGGGTATCAAACTCGAGGATCTCTTTGAACAGATCCAAAAGGGCGACGTGCCGATGCTTAATATCATCTTGAAGGCAGATGTCCAGGGTAGTCTTGAGGCACTCGCTGACGCGCTTGCGAAACTCGCCCGTGATGAGGTTGGTCTTGCGATTATCCACAAGGCAGTAGGCGGCGTCACTGAGAACGATGTGGCACTCGCTGCTGCGTCAGATGCGCTTGTCATCGGGTTCAATGTGCGTCCAGACCGACGCGCTCGTGAGGCGGCCGAGCTCGCCCACGTCGAGGTTCGCACCTATGAGATCATCTACAAGGTCATCGAAGACATCGAGTCTGCCGTCGTCGGCATGCTCAAGCCTGAGTATGAAGAGGTGGTCACCGGTGAAGCTGAGGTTCGCGAGGTCTTTAGGATTCCTCGGGTCGGTGCGATCGCTGGTTGTTATGTGCGATCGGGTGTGATCACCCGAGGATCGCATGTACGATTCCTGCGTGAGGGAGTGATCCTTTGGAAGGGTACCGTGGTATCGCTGCGACGATTTAAGGACGATGTTCGTGAGGTGAGCGCTGGTTTCGAGTGTGGTGTTGGGCTCTCCGATTTCCAGGATCTCCATGGCGGTGATCTGATCGAGACCTTTGAACTCCGCGAGATCGCCAGGGAGTAAACCGAGCATGGCCAGTCGAGGTTCGCATGGGTACGAGAGGGTTGATCGGGTTTCACGGCTGCTACAAGAGGTGGTGGCCTGGGAGCTTGAGCGTATCGGAGATATCGATGATCGGGTGGCGTTGTTGACGATCACCGACGTGCGGGTGCGCCCTGATTTGCGCTCTGCTCTGGTCTTCTTCGCTTCGCTCACAGAGGAGGCTGAGATCGCGCTTGAGGCGCACCGCATCGAGCTCCAGGCCGCGATCGCTCGGCAGGTCCGTATGAAACGTACGCCTCAGTTGCAGTTTGTTGTCGACGATGTGCTGGCAACCTCGGAGGCGATTGAGGTGGTTTTGCGCCGCCATGATCAAAACCTTGGCTAAGCAAGCGATGGAGGCAGGGGGCTTTTACGCTCTCGACAAGCCGGTTGGCATCACGTCCCAGCGGGCGCTTACCATTGCGAAACGGCAATTGAAGATCAAGAAAGCCGGGCATAGCGGCACACTTGACCCGCTCGCCTCTGGTCTCTTGGTGGTGGCGGTTGGTTCTTGGTCGCGATTGTTGGCCTTTGTGTTGGGTGCTGACAAGGTGTACCGTGCGACGGTCCGCTGTGGACTGCGCACCGATACGCTCGATATCACTGGAGCGGTCGAGGGCTTTCAAGCCGTTCCCTCCGCCCTGGGAGCCGAGGCCGTACAGGCGGGACTGGCGAGTTTTCTCGGCACAATTGATCAGCTACCGCCAGCCTATAGCGCTCTTAAGGTGAACGGCGTACGGGCCTATGCCCTTGCGCGCGCTGGCGAGGAGGTCACCCTGGCGCAGCGGGCGGTGACGGTCTATGCCATCGATCTTCTTGATCTCGTTCGTTCAGGTCCATTTTTGGATGTGGTGATTCGCGTTCACTGCTCTTCGGGCACCTACATCCGATCGCTCGCCCGGGATCTTGGCGAGCTTCTTGGTACGGGTGCGACGTTACATGCGCTACGTCGGGAATCGATCGGTTCAGTGACGCTAGCGTCTGCGAAGGATCCCGCCTCGCTGGTGTCAGACGATCGCCTCCCTTTGTCGGCGGTCTTTCCCGACGCACCATCCTATGCGATTGAGGGGGAATTGTTGACCCAAGCTCGCAATGGTCATGCGCTTGCCTGCCCGCGAGCGCTGGGCGATGGTAAGGAAGTGTTGGTTCTGGCCCAAGGTGATGAGCCCGAGTATCAACGACTCGTTGGGGTCTACGGTGTCCAAGGCGATAAGCTGGTCCCATTGCGGGTGGTGCCGCCAGAGGGGGCAAGATGATCGAGGTGCTCAGCTCTGAATCTCCGACCTATTCGTTGGATCAGTCGGTCGTGACCGTCGGGGCCTTCGACGGTTTCCATCTTGGTCATCTCGGCCTGATCGGGGCTGCGCGTGAGGAGGCTGTTCGGCGATCATTACCACTGGTAGTTGTCACGTTTGACCAGCATCCGATGAAGGTGTTCGCTCCCGAGCGCGCCCCTCGTCTTCTCATGGGTCCAAGGTTGCGCCACCACCTGTTGCGTGCCCTGGGTGTGGACGTGCTCTATCTCCTCCACTTTGATGCAGCACGTGCTGCCCAGGCTCCGATCGACTTTGTCGATGAGGTGCTCGTCCGCATCTTGGGTGCTACAGGGGTGTATGTGGGGGAGAACTTCACCTATGGAGCCAAGGGTGCAGGATCGATTGCCGACCTTGTCGAACAGGGGGTACTCCGAGGATTTTCGGTGCATGCATCGAGGCTGCTGACCGTCGGGGAGTTGGTCGAGAACCCCGAGGTGATTGAACAGCTAGGAACCGACCGAGTGGTGTCGGCTACGCTGATCCGATCTCTGGTGCAAGAGGGTCAACTGGATCTTGCCAACGAGCTTTTGGGTCACCCTTTTGGGGTCGAAGGAGTCGTGGTGTCTGGGGATCGACGAGGACGCACCCTTGGTTTTCCTACGGCTAACCTCGTGGTCGGCGAGGAGTTTGTGAAGCCACCGGATGCCGTCTACGCCGGATATACCTACCTTGATGGTCGGCGCCATACGTTAGCGATCTCACTCGGCACTCGCCCGATGTACTATCCAGAGGGTGGGGCTCGACTGCTGGAGGTCTTCGTCATCGGAGCGGACGAAGACCTCTATGGGAGGGTGTTGTGCGTCTATTTTCTGCGAAAGCTGCGAGAACAGCAGGTCTTTGATTCAGAGGAAGACTTTCGTCAACAGATGGGGCGTGATGTGCAGGACGCAATCGAAGCGGTCAGGTCCTGGCCGTCTTTCCTTCCTTGAGGCGCTATGATGAACGCCGTACTCGTAAGTGAAACGTCAATCTGGTGGGTCCAGATCTAGAAGAGGAATGACTACGTATGTCGACTAAGCAAGAGGTCATTGCGAGCTACCAGACTCGTGAGGGTGATACCGGTTCCCCAGAGGTTCAGGTCGCCATCCTTACGGATCGGATAGCTCAGCTCACCGAGCATCTCAAGGTGCACAAGGGCGATCACCATTCGCGCCGTGGCCTCATGATGATGATCGGCCGACGCCGACGACTTCTCGACTACCTGCGCAACCAAGACGTTGAGCGCTACCGTACTTTGATATCCCGTCTTGGTTTGCGACGCTAGTCGCGTTTGCTCCAGAACAAGCAATCGTAAATAAGGAGAAATATGTCGGCAATCAGTGTCGAGCGTCAGTTCACGGGTATGGATACCCTGATTCGTTTTGAAACCGGACTTCTTGCTCCGCAGGCTCATGGAGCGGTGGTGGCCCAGCTCGGCAACACGATGGTGCTTGCGACGGCCACGACCAACAAGCAACCAAAGGATGGGATCGATTTCTTCCCGTTGACGGTTGACGTAGAGGAGCGGATGTATGCCGCTGGGAAGATTCCGGGTTCGTTCTTCCGGCGTGAGGGACGCGCAAGCGACCAGGCCATCCTGACCTGCCGGTTGATCGACCGTCCACTCCGTCCGTGTTTTCCCGATGGGTTTCGTAATGATGTCCATGTGGTGGTCACGATCCTTGGTGCCGATCTGATCAACCCCCATGACGTCCTCGCGATCAATGCATCGTCGGCGGCGTTGATGATGTCGGGTATTCCCTTCGAGGGTCCCATCGGTGCGGTTCGCATTGCATTGGCAGCGGATGGTCGGTGGATACCGTTCCCGACGTATCAAGAGGGTGATGAGAGCTCCTTCGAGCTCGTCGTTGCTGGACGGATGACCAGCGATGGCTCTGATGTCGCCGTCATGATGGTCGAGGCTGGTGGCACTGAGTTCACCTGGAAGGCCTACGAAGCCAAGGCCGCGATACCGACCGAAGAGGTCGTCGCCGCTGGTCTGGTGGAGGCGAAGCGTTGGATCGCCGAGTCGATCGCGCTTCAGCAGGAGCTTCTCGCCAAGTCGACCCCACGGGAGCCGATGGTGTGGATCCCTGTCAAGGACTATAGCGATGAGATCGCCGAAGCGGTCGCTACGAGTGGTCGAGCAAAGCTCGTTGCTGCCAATGCCATCGCTGACAAGCTGGAGCGAGCAGCCGCGATTGAGTCCGTCAATGCTCAGGTGCAAGAGGAGCTTGCCGCCCGTTTCGAGGATCAAAGTGGAGCCATCAAAGCAGCATTGCGGTCCCTCCTCAAGGCGGTCGTGCGCGATCGAATTGTGCATGAGGGCGTACGTATCGATGGTCGTGATACCTCCACCATTCGTCCCCTCTCTGCGGCGGTGGGGCTGATTCCTACGGCACACGGCTCTGGTCTTTTCCAGCGAGGCGAGACCCAGGTGCTCAATATCTGCACGCTGGGCATGCCACGCATGAATCAGCTACTCGACACCTTGGGTGTCGAGGACACCAAGCGCTACATGCACCACTACAATATGCCCCCGTTCGCCTCCGGTGAGCCAGGCTTTATGCGTGGTCCCAAGCGTCGAGAGATTGGTCATGGGTTGCTCGCTGAGCGAGCGCTTCTTCCAGTGGTGCCAAGTGAGGAGGAGTTCAGTTATGCGCTCCGTCTCGTCTCCGAGGTCTTAAGCTCCAATGGATCGACCTCGATGGCTTCGGTCTGCGGATCGACCCTCTCGTTGATGGACGCTGGGGTGCCGATCAAGGCGCCTGTCGGCGGCATTGCCATGGGTCTCATCTACGAGGATGGCAAGTACGTCACACTCACCGATATTCTGGGTGCCGAGGATGCTTTTGGTGACATGGACTTCAAGGTAGCGGGGACACGTGAGTTTGTGACGGCACTCCAGCTGGACACCAAGATCGATGGCATCCCAGCAGAGGTGTTGGCATCGGCGCTCAAGCAAGCCCACACCGCGAGGATGCAGATTATCGATGTCATCGAACAGACGCTCCCGGCTCCGCGTTCTGAGGTGGCAGCGACAGCTCCGCGTATTGTGACCATCCAGATTCCGATGGACAAGATCGGTGAGATCATCGGTCCAAAGGGTAAGAATATCAACGCACTACAACTCGACACCGGTTGTGATATCTCGGTCGATGATGATGGCACGGTCGGACGGGTCGTTATCGGCTCGAAAGATGGCGAGATGGTCAAAGAGGTCCAACGCCGCATCGAGTTGATCCTCAACCCACCGGAGGCCACGCTTGGTGCTGTCTACCTGGGTAAGGTCGTTGGAATCACGAAATTTGGTGCATTCGTCAACATCCTTCCTGGACGTGATGGATTGGTGCATATCTCCAAGTTGGGACGTGGAAAGCGCGTCGAGCGCGTCGAAGATGTGCTCGAGCTCAATCAGGAGCTCTCGGTGAGGGTCGATGAGATCGATCCCTCGGGCAAGTTGGCGCTGTCCCTGGTTGACGAAGGCTCCCAGTCCGAGCCTCGAGAGTCCGAACATGTGCCCTCGGAGAGGAAGCATGCCCCAGCGGCGGTGCCCGAACCGACGAACCGTGTCTCATTCGAGGATTCGTTTGAGTCTGAGCTTGCACGAGAGATCGGCGACCTGGGCTAGTACCCCGCTCGTCCCTCTTGGGTAGTCGCGGTAGAGCCAACCAAGCACCGTGCTTGGTTGGCTCTCGTTTTTTGTGTGGTGGGACTGGTGCTCGTTGAGCTCTTCGGCGTCGGTAATCCGATGCTCGGCGTGCGGGTGAAGTGATGTGTCGTGGCCATTGTGCTGCGATCGCAATGTGGCCGGGAGTGAACGAAACCAACGAATCGTGGCCAAGGGCATACCGCCCACTAGCATAGCTCACATGCGAATTGGTGTGTTGGGTGCAGGTGGCAAGGTCGGCTCAAGCGTGTGTCGAGTGATTCTCGAAGACCCGGAGTATGAGTTGGTTGCTGCAGTGGACCCCAAACTCGCGGGTATCGATCTTGGACAGATGCTTGGACGCCAGGCGGCTGGCCTAATAGCGCGTCGTGATGTTGAGGCGTTGATCGCCGAAAGGCCGGAGGTGGTCATCGACTTCACTGAAGCCCGCGGATCCTACCGCAATCTGCTCAAGTTGGCCGAAGCTGGAGTCCCAGCGGTGGTTGGCACGACTGGATATACCCAAGAGGAGCTCGACCACCTTGCACAGGCTTTTGCCGGAGTGGGGTGTGTGATCGCCTCAAACTTCTCGATCGGCGCTATCTTGCTGATGCGTTGTGCGGCGCTGTGTGCCCCATACTTTGAGAGTGTGGAGATCGTTGAGACGCACCACGACCAGAAGGTGGATGCCCCATCGGGAACCTCCCTTGAGACGGCGAAGTGGATCGCCGAAGCCCGTCAGGGAGCGGGTGAGGGTGGTTTTCTCGGTGATCGAACGAGTAACCTAAAGGTTGAAGGGGTACGTGGTGGTGTCGTCGATGACGAGATACGGATTCATTCGCTCCGGCTTCGCGGAGCGGTTGCCCATCACGAGGTGGTTTTTGGTGCGGCGGGCCAGACATTGACGATTCGGCATGATTCACATGATCGTGCATCCTTTGTCCCCGGTGTGCTCTTGGCGGTGGATCGGGTAAGGGGTCTTGATGGGCTCGTGATCGGGATCGATGGTTTGCTCGGAGGAGATTGAGACGACGAGAGTCGTGATGAAGGCAGGTTGCCCGTGGTTGGCAGAGCAGATGAGGGGAGGATGACACCGATGTTTGGAGCAGTTGTCACCGCAATGGGCACGCCTTTTATGGCTGATGGACGTATCGATGAGGACGGGGTCGTTGCTCTTGCGCGTTGGCTGGTTGGCAATGGTTCCGATGCGCTGGTGATCACCGGTTCCACGGGAGAATCGGGTACGCTCTCCGACGCTGAGCGGCGATTGTTATGGTTGCTGGTCCGCGAGGCTGTGGATTGCCCGGTGTTGGCCGGTGCAACTACCAATGATACTGCTCACTCGCTCCGTCTGATTGACGATGCTGAGGAGGTGGGAGCTGACGGGATCCTCGCAGTGACACCTTATTATAATCGTCCACCACAAGCTGGACTGATCCGCCATTTCTCGGCGATTGCGGCGGCGACGGAGCTGCCGGTGATGCTCTATGACATCCCTGCGCGCACCGGACGTCGCATCGAGTTGCCCACGTTCCTCGCACTGATGGAACGCCACGCCAATATCGTCGCGATCAAAGATGCCTCAGGAGATGTGGCCCGCCTTGCGAAGCTTGTCGCGGCCCTGGAGGGTCGTGCCCAGGTGTACTGTGGTGATGATGCCTTGCTGTTGCCCTTCTTGAGTCTTGGAGCGGTTGGTATCGTCTCCGTAGCTTCCCACTGGGCCGGAGTGGGTCTCCAGGCCCTGATCGATGCCACTTTGCGTGGAGATCTTGAGCGGGCGGCGAGACTGAACCGGGTGTTGATTCCGAGTTATGACTTTGAGAGTAGTGAGTTGTATCCGAACCCGATCCCAACCAAAGCGATGATGGCAGAGCTCGGGGTGTGTCAAGGGTTTACTCGATCACCATTGATTGATCCCCCTGAGGAATTGCGCAACGAGGCGGTCAAGCTCTACGCCCAACTACGTATGGCCCTAGCGAATGAAGGAGTGGAGCTCATCCATGAGTAATGTTGTTGGCGCCGAGGAGACCGTTTCAGTTCGATTTCTTGGTGGGTTAGGTGAGATTGGACGCAACTCGCTGGTCATCTCCCAGGGCCGCGATGCGGTGGTGATCGACTGTGGGGTGATGTTCCCAAAGGCAGACATGCCTGGTGTGGACGTCGTGCTGCCCGATTATCGGTATCTTGTTGAGGCAGATCTTGATCTTCACGGGGTGCTGGTCACCCATGGGCATGAGGATCACATCGGTGCGCTGCCGCACCTGCTACGAGAGGTTCCGATGCCGATCTATGGTTCGGCGGTGACGATGGCGTTTGCCCGTTCACGGCTTGAACAATCGGGAGTTTCGGGTATCCGCTATCGGGAGATTGCCGATTATGAATCGGTCAATGTTGGCCCGTTCCAGGTGGAGTTTATTCCCGTTACCCACTCCATTCCAGGCGCGACTGCGGTCGCGGTCTCGACGGCTCAGGGTTTGATTCTGCACACTGGTGACTTCAAGATCGATCGCACCCCGGTTGATGCTCGAGCCTTTGGGCTCGATCGCATGGCCACCCTGGGTGCCAACGGAGTGCGGCTGTTGCTCTCAGATTCGACGAATGCGGACGAACCGGGCTCGTCGAATTCAGAGAGTTCCGTTGGGGGAGTCCTCACCGAGGTCTTTGCTGAGAATCGCGATAGAAGGTTGACGGTGGTGTGTTTTGCGTCACATCTGCATCGTATTCAACAAATTATTGCTGCATGCCAAGCCTCTGGTCGGCGCATTTGCCTCGTCGGACGTTCGCTGCAACGCAATACGAAGCTGGGCCAGCAGCTTGGCCTCTTTCCAGATGGTGCGCTGAGTGGACTCATCGATGTCGAGGAGATCGATGAGCTCGATCCAGCGTCAGTCTGCATCATCGCCACTGGTTCCCAGGGCGAGCACTCGTCCGCGCTCCATCGGTTGGCGTTCGCCAAGGACCCTTGGTTCACGATGGGCGATCGCGACACGGTGATCTTCTCGTCGGATACGATACCTGGGAACGAATCTGCGGTCTACCGGGTCATCAATCAACTCGCACGGCTTGGCGTCCGTGCGATCTACCCCTCGGTCCGGCGGGTCCACTCCTCTGGGCACGCGCGTCGGGACGAACTCTCACTCCTCATCACCTTGGTGCGGCCGCAATTCTTTATACCCGTGCATGGCGAGTATCGTCATTTGGCTGCTCATCAGCAGTTGGCCATCGAAACTGGTGTGGTCAGCGGAGCGGCACGCATCTGCAACGACGGTGATGAGGTGCTGCTCACCTCCTCAGGGATGGCCGCTGGAGTGTCACGGTCCGGTGATTATCTCTATGTCGACGGCAAGGTCGGTGATATCAACGCCAGTGTGTTAAGGGATCGTCGCAGCCTTTCCGCGGATGGTATTGTCGTGGCCGCACTCACGATGGCCAAAGGACGCCAACTCGTTGGGGAGCCGGAGATTTTCTCGTTCGGATGGGTCCATGATGAACGTGAAGAGGGGCTTTTGCTCGCGATCCGTGACGTGGTCTCGGCCACTGTGATGAGTTTGAATCCAGACCAGGGTGTGAGCCATTTGAAGGACCAGCTCAAGCGCAGGGTCGGTAAGTACATTCGGGAACAGACCAAACGGCGACCGCTGATCGTTCCACTCGTGATCGAGGTGTAAGTGGCGACATCTTCTCGCGGAAAGCAAGGTGCCCCAAGGAAGCCCACTCCCACCAAGCGCAAGTCAGGCACCCGACCGGCGACGGCGCCGACACCGGTGCACTGGTCACGCGAGGCGACCGGTCTTGTCTGGATGGTCGGGGCGTTGCTGCTCGGACTCGTGGCGTACTCGGGGCTATTTGGAGGTCTGGGGAGGGTACTGTTAGGGCTGAGCCATGACCTCTTGGGAGATCCAGCATGGGTGCTCTACCTGGTCGCTGCCGTCATTGGTTTTGCGGTTTTGATAAGGTACCCACGCTTGCCGCGTCATGCGTTCATCATCGCGGGCGTGTTTGTGATGGCGATCGCCGCGATCGATGCGGCGATTGAGTTGGGGACCACAGCCCATCTTGTACTTCCTGGAACACGCGATGGTGGTGTCGTCGGCGACCTTATCGGTTTTGGAGCAACCACCGTAGCGGGATCGATCGGGGGAACGATCTTGCTCATGCTGATTGGGGTGGTTTGCCTGCTTGGACTGGTTGGACTCAGGCCCCGGGAATCGATGAACTGGCTCGTTGCGCAACTGGCACGATCACCTGCGCCATCACCGTCCGAGGCACGGGAGTCACAGGCCAAAGAGGAGTCCAGCCCGCGGCGGACCCGCAAAGGACGGCGTGTGTCGTCCTCTGAGGAGACCACCTCCAAGGAGGTTGCAGCGGCTACGCCCGATGGCACTGAGGCAGTTGGTGGGACGCCAATACCCCTTGAGGAGCCGATACCGATCGAGGAGCCGGCGCTCGTGGAGACACTGATGCCGCCCGCGCGGGAGGATGGCCCGTGGCGACTACCACCACAATCGCTATTGAAGCGGGGGAGCCGCGCCAAGATCGACCGAGCGGACCTTGAGCGCAGAGGCCGGGTGCTCGAGAGTGCATTGGGCTCACATGGGGTGACCGTCAAGGTCGTCAACATGACCGTTGGCCCGACCGTAACACGCTACGAACTGGAGTTGGCTGAGGGGGTCAAGGTTGCACGCGTGCTCGCGCTCCAGCGCGATATCGCGTACGCGATGGCCGCGACCGATGTGCGAATCCTTGCGCCGATTCCTGGGAAGAGTGCGATTGGGGTCGAGGTTCCGAATCGGGTTCGTGAGGTCGTGACCCTAGGAGACGTGCTGGCGAGCCCACAGATGGAGCGAGCTAACAAGGTGCTTGAGGTGCCACTCGGTCGAGACATCTCCGGTACGGCGGCTGTTTTTGATATCGCGGCGATGCCCCATGTCCTGGTGGCTGGTTCGACGGGCTCGGGGAAGTCATCGTTGATCAACTCGCTTCTGACCAGCCTGTTGGTACGCAACACACCAAGAGAGTTACGTCTCATCCTTGTGGATCCCAAGCGGGTTGAGCTCTCGCAGTACAATGCATTGCCCCACCTACTCACGAGCGTCGTAGTCGATCCCAAAAAGGCAGCGCACGCGCTGAACTGGGCGGTGGTAGAGATGGAGCGTCGTTACGATATCCTTGCCCATTGGGGAGTACGCGACATTGTCGGTTACCGCGAACTGATTGCGCTCTCGGCAGGCAGGGAAGATCCAGATGAGGGACCACCTGAAGAGCTGCCCTATATCTTGGTGGTCATTGATGAGTTGAACGATCTCATGATGGCGGCACCACGCGATGTTGAGGACTCAATCTGTCGGATCGCTCAGAAGGCACGTGCGGTTGGGGTCCATCTTGTGATCGCGACCCAGAGGCCCTCGGTCGATGTGATCACTGGGGTGATCAAGACCAATGTACCTTCAAGAATCGCCTTTGCGGTCGCCTCACAGACCGACTCAAGGGTGATTTTGGATCAGCTCGGGGCCGAGAAGCTTGTGGGGAAAGGTGATCTCTTGATGGTCACGGCTACGAGTTCCCAACCTCGACGGTTGCAGGCGCCGTGGGTCTCCGAACATGAGGTGGCTGCGGTGGTTGGCTATTGGCGCCGTCAGGGTACTCCCTCCTACCTCGAGGAACTCGACAAAGTAGAGGATGCTGCCAAGCCTAAGAGTGATTTAGCTACTGAGGTAGATCCCCTTTTTGCGACAGCCGCACGACTGATCGTTGAGACTGGTGCGGGGTCCACGTCGATGTTGCAGCGGCGGCTCAAAGTTGGTTTCGCACGAGCAGGACGACTGATGGACCTCCTTGAGGACCGAGGGATCGTTGGGCCAGCTGATGGTTCAAAGCAACGGCAGGTCCTGGTATCTCCAGAGGAACTTGAAGAGCTCGATATCTGAGAATCGTTACTCCTATCTTGGGTACGCGCGATGTCAGCGATACTCTGTCGACGACGGGGTTTGGCGGATTCATGTTCCTCTCACCAAACTGTCTCTCTCGCCGGTTATGATGATGGGCTTGACAGGTACGGACAAGTCGCGTACAGGTAGTGAAAAATGGAGGACGTGAATGGCGCGCGGTGACCAGTGGGTGGCGGCAAAGGGCAGTCGACGGAGTTATTCCGGGCGCAATTCCACGATGCTGGCGAGGCGTTTGCTTGTTGTAGTACTGGTACTGATTCTCATCCTGGGACTCGGTTCGATTATCCAGCTGGTGCGCGGAGTACCGAACCCAAACTACGCCGCGTCGCTAGCGGCCTCTTCGAAGATCCCAGGTACCCCACCTAGCGTTGCTTGGCCAGCGCACGCTGAGGCGGCAGCAGAGATTCTTGGCGTTGGTCTCCTTGGCCAACACGGCAATCTGCATGAGACGGAGATCGCTTCAGTGACCAAGATGACCACCGCGCTGTTGACGCTCAAGGCACATCCGATCTCGCTTGGTGAGAGTGGACCGAGCCTCACCATGACCCCCCAGGACTACCAGATCTATGTCAACGACAAGAACGCCAATGACTCGGTCGGTGCCATCAAGGAGGGGGAGGTGCTCTCGGAGGAACAGCTCCTAGAGCTCCTGCTGATCCCCTCGGCCGACAATATTGCGACGGTCTTGGCCAAGTGGGATGCTGGCTCGGTCAGCCGCTTTGTCTCAGAAATGAACAGCTATGCACAGAGTTTAGGTCTCCACCATACCCACTACGGTGATCCAAGTGGCGTGACCCCATCGACATTATCGATCCCGCGTGACCAGCTCAAGATCGAGGCGCTGTTTATGTCAAACCCAGTCCTTGCTAATATCGCAGCGATGCCGCAGGCGACGCTGCCGGTTGCGGGCACGGTCTATAACGTCAACTATGCCCTTGGACACGACAATATCGTCGGTGCCAAGACAGGCTCTATTTTGACCGGTAGCTTCGCGATGGCGACGCAGATCAAAATGGGACAGTCCGATCTCTACGGTCTTGGTACCATTCTCGATGTCGGTGGCGTGGAACCGCTGATCAACGCACTCCACGATGGCGAGGTGATGGCAAAATCACTGCAGACGATCCCGCGAGAGTTGACGGTCTTACATAAGGGGCAGGTGGTTGGTTACCTCGATGTACCCGGGTCCAATCCGGACCCAGTGGTGGCTAGTGAGTCGGTAACGGAGATCGGATGGCCCGGACTGACCGAGTCCTTTACACCGACGATCGATACGTCACTCTATGGCCTCCCGGCAGGAGCTAAAGTTGGCACGGCGACGCTGACCGTTGGTGAGCAGCTTAAGATAGTTCCGTTAAAGGTCGCTAACGCCGTCGTGCACCCGTCGATCGTGTGGAGGTTGACCCACTTCTAGGACAGAGGATGTGACGTGATGGGTTTCAAGAGTGTCCGGGTCCCAGGTTCCTCGGCGAACTTAGGACCTGGGTTCGATACGCTGGCGATCGCGGTGCCCCTGTTTCTCACCGCCGCCGCCTACCCGTCGGACTCGTTTGTTGTCGAGCTGCATGGAGAGGGTGCCACTGAGGTGGTGACCGGGAACCATCTGATCCATCAGCTGGTGATCGAGGTTCTTGGCCATGATCACGTCGGGTTGGTCATCGACTCGGAGATTCCCTTGGCAAGGGGCCTTGGCTCGTCGGCCGCGGTAGCTCTGGGGGTTGCCGGTGCTCTCGGGCATCCTGATCCTCTTGGGGTTGCACTTGATTTTGAGAGCCACCCGGAGAACGTCGCCGCCTCCTATTACGGCGGTGGTGTTGCGGCGCTGGTCGCTCCTGGTGGTCCTGTCATTCGACGATTCCCCGTGGATCCTTTGTTGCGGTTGGTAGTCATTATTCCTCCTGATCGATTGGCGACGGAGGTGGCGCGACGGCTCCTTCCGCCGACGGTACCCTTTGGCGATGCGGTCTTTAACCTCTCTCACGCAGTGGTGTTGGCTGCTTCGCTCGGTCATGTCGAAGATCTGGTGCCTGAGCTCTTTGAGGACCGTCTGCATCAGGAGGCGCGCACGGCGGCCTTCCCTGCGGCAAAGCGGCTACTCGACATGCTATTGGAGGCGGGTTGTTTGGGGGCCTCCTGGTCAGGTGCTGGCACGATCTGTGTCGGGTTTACTGATGTCGATGGAGTTGAGCGGGTGCATCAGCACGTCGATCGGGCGATGCGTGCGAGTGGCTTGGGCTACGAGGTGCGTTCTCTCGCCGTTGATCTTGAAGGTTTGACGACCCTGAAGGAGCCAGGCGAGAGCTGAAGCGCGGATTGTGTAATCGCGGCACCGCAAATGGAGTAAACTGGTCGCAGATGTCTACTCCACAGCGCCTCATCTATGGCCCCTCAGCCATAGCTACACCAGCAAACGCTATCACGGTGTTGCGTATCTGCTTTGCGCCGGTTTTTGTGCTGTTGTTGCTGTCATCGCCTACCTCGATTGTTCCGTTTTGGCTGTGGGCGGGGCTTGCGCTCTCCGACAAGGCAGACGGTTACATCGCGCGACGCCAGGGTGTCACCCGCTCGGGTGCCTTCCTCGACCCCCTTGCTGACAAAATTCTTGTCTTCGCGGCGTTTGGTGCCTTATTTGTCCTGCACCGTATCGATGGTCTTCCTGTGCTGATTATGGGGCTGCGGGAGGTCGCGGTCTCTGTCTACCGCACACAGGTGCTTGCTTCGGGTAAGAGTCTGCCCGCGCGCCTGCCGGGTAAGCTCAAGATGCTGGTGCAGATTCTCGTGATTGGCTTCGCCCTGATTCCGTTTGTTGGCCAACACGACCATTCGCTGATTAACGTCGGAGTGTGGATCGCCGTAGTGTTGGCGTTGGTGAGCGCGGTGCAGTACTTCTTTGACTCCAAGAGCATCAAGGCCTAACGTTCGTTGGAGGTAGCCGTCGTCGCCATCGGGACCGAACTGTTGCTCGGGCAGATTGTCGACTCGAATTCGGCGCGCATTGGACAGATGTTGGCGGCCAATGGATTCTCCTCGCACCTTCAGCTCAAAGTTGGTGATAATCACGAACGCATCGTTGCGGCGTTGGAGCTAGCGCTTCGAGATGCAGATGCGGTGATCACCAGTGGAGGCCTCGGGCCGACCCAGGACGATATCACGCGAGAGGCGATTGCGGAGGTCGCTCGGCGACCACTGCGCGAGGATGCCCAGGTTCGTGCGGTCATCGAGGAGCTTTTTGCCCAGCGAGGTCGGCCGATGTCGGCCAATAACTATCGACAGGCCCTGGTACCCGATGGGGCGACGGTCATCGCTCAGCGCAAGGGTACGGCACCTGGGTTGATCGTTCCCGTTGGAGACAAAGTCATCTTCGCTTTGCCTGGGGTCCCGTATGAACTCGACGATATGCTCGCTGACGAGGTGCTCGCCGAGTTACGTGCAAGACGCAACGACGCTGCCGTGATTCGATCTAGGGTGCTGCGAACCTGGGGGCTTGGTGAGTCACGCCTTGCTGAATTGATGGCGCCGCGTTTCGAAGAACTTGAGGGTTCGAATGTCACCATTGCTTTTCTCGCATCGGGGATCGAAGGGGTAAAGGTACGCTTTACGGTCAACACCATGAGCGAGGACGAGGCCGCTATCCTACTCGATCGTGAGGAGGGTCGAGCGCGTCAGCTCCTCGGGGATGCCATCTTTGGAGTAGACGACGATACCCTGGAATCCGTGGTGGCCCAGCTCGCTCTGACTCAGGGTATCTCGATCGCGGTTGCGGAGTCGCTCACCGGAGGAATGGTGGCCTCGCAACTGGTGCGTGTTCCTGGAGCCTCTCGATGGTTCCGTGGTGGAGTCGTTAGCTACGCTACGGCCGTCAAAGAGGAGCTGCTCGGTGTCAAGACGGCCGCGGTGATATCCGAGGGGGCTGCCTGTTCGATGGCTGAAGGTGTGGCTCGGCTGTTAGGGAGTGAGCTCGGAGTCGCAACGACCGGAGTGGCTGGTCCTGAGATGATGGAGGGCCAGGCAGTCGGCACGGTGTGGATTGGGATGAGCCTGCATGGCCATTCTTCTGCACGCAAGGTGCAACTCCTAGGAGATCGTGAGCGAATCCGCACGTATGCTACTGCCACCGCGCTCGATCTGGTGCGATTGACCCTGAGTGGATCGGCACGTGGATTCGAGCTCGTTGAGACGGGTGTGAGACGCTGAGATGATCGGCTGCCGCCGGAGCGAGTTTCTCTGTGGCGAGTGTGACAATTATATTCGATCAGATGTACGAATTGTCCGAGCTTCGATCTAGTCTATGGTAAGAGTTGATGAGGAGGAACGGTGGAACGGGATAAGGCACTTGATATAGCGATCGCCCAGATCGAAAAGCAGTTTGGCAAGGGTTCGATCATGCGTATGGGCGAGGCTCCGCAGATGACGATCGAGTCGGTCTCGACTGGAGCGATGGCACTGGATCTTGCTCTCGGCGTTGGCGGACTTCCGCGAGGGCGTGTTGTCGAGATATTTGGTCCGGAGAGTTCAGGGAAGTCCACCCTCGCCCTTCACGTGGTCGCTGAGGCGCAACGTATTGGCGGTAATTGTGCCTATATCGATGCAGAGCATGCGCTCGACCCTGTGTACGCACAGGCGATCGGTGTGGATATCGATGGTCTTTTGATCTCACAGCCAGACTACGGCGAGCAGGCGCTGGAGATCTGTGACGTTCTCATCAGGTCTGGTTCCATCGATGTGGTCGTCATCGACTCGGTGGCGGCGCTCACCCCTCGCGCTGAGATCGAGGGGGATATTGGGGATGCCCATGTGGGGCTCCAGGCTCGGCTGATGTCGCAGGCGATGCGTCGGCTGACGGCGAATTTGAATCATACCAATACACTCGCTATCTTTATCAACCAGCTACGAGAGAAGATTGGGGTGATGTATGGATCGCCGGAGGTTACCCCGGGTGGCCGCGCACTCAAGTTCTACTCGTCGGTGAGGCTCGATATCCGAAAAGTCGAGATCATCAAGGACGGTACAGAGATGGTCGGTTCGCGCACCAGGGTGAAGGTCGTCAAGAACAAGTGTGCGCCGCCATTTCGGCAGGCAGAGTTCGATATCATGTATGGTCATGGCATCTCGCGAGAGGGCTCGATCCTCGATGTGGGAGTGGAGCTGGGTCTGATTAAAAAGTCGGGTTCGTGGTACACCTATGAGGGTGAGCAGCTAGGCCAAGGACGTGAGAACGTAAAGACGTTTCTTGCCGCCAACCCACAACTCATGGCAGAGCTGGATCAGAAGATTCGTGAAAAGGTCAGTGGTACGGTCGTTGAGGGTTTGACCCATGGGATGCTCCCGGCCGATGATGAGGAGGCATTTTCCGAGACGGCAAACTAGTTCGCAGCCCAGCAGTGGGCTGTATTCGCTAACGGTGAGAGTGGTCGACGGGTCCGGTGCCATCCGGCTCGTCGGCCGCTTGTGCTTTTGGCGATCTCTCTTCTCGTCATGCTCCTATCGGTCAGAGGTTGCACGTGGCGGTTCGTGGGCATTGTGCGAATGGCGTGGCGGGTTGGGGTAGATGGGAGTAGGAGATTGCGTGACCTTACCTCGATGCACATGGTACCGCGATGCACATGGTACCGCGATGCACATGGTACCGCGATGCGCTCCGTGCACACAGTTGAGCTGTCGGTGTACGATTTGAGCTCAATGTGAACGGCCGTGGCACCCGGGCAGCTCCTGGTTCCTTGATGAACCGATCGCGTACGGTTGCCCTTTCTCAGGCGGCCTTGCGTGGGCCACTAGACTCCTGGGGTAGATGAAGAGCTTTTACGTCAAGACATTTGGATGCCAGATGAATGAGAATGATTCTGAGCGGATTGTGGCGTTGCTGCGCCGTCAGGGCATGACGCCAGCGACCTCAGAAGAGGTTGCTGATGTGGTGGTCTTTAACACCTGCACCATACGGGAGAACGCTGATAATAGGTTCTTTGGACAGGTCAATAAGTTGCGGGAGCGGCGTGCGGCCGATTCCGATCTGCGGATTGTGGTGGCAGGATGCTTGGCGCAGGGTGAACAAGAGGCGATCTTTGATCGGGCTCCCCATGTCGACGTCGTGGTTGGTACGCATGCGTTGGCTTCGATCGTGGAGTTGCTCGAACGCAGCGATCAAGAGCGCCGGGTGATCGACGTCAGGGAGATAACCCAAGGACCCGATCCGTTGGCTGATCTTGGTGCCGAGCCGACGGAGGGGCACAAAGCTTGGGTGACCATTCAAACCGGATGCGACAACAACTGCGCCTTCTGCATCGTTCCCCAGGTGCGAGGGGGTGAGGTCAGCCGTCCCTTCCAGGCAGTCGTGGATGAGGTGCGCAGCCTTGCATCGCAAGGGGTGACCGAGGTCACGCTACTGGGGCAGAATGTCAATTCCTATGGACGCGACCTTACTCGACGATTGCGCACCGAACAGGCTGGTGCAAATGATCGAGGTTACTTGGCTGGACACGTCTATGTCAGCGGCTCCATCGCAAGGATACGCCCCCTTTTTGCCGATCTCCTCCGAGCCGTCGGCGCGGTTGAGGGCATACGTCGGGTGCGATTCACCTCACCGCACCCCAAGGACATGCGTGAGGAGACGTTTCGGGCGATGGCGGATTCGCCAGCGGTGTGTGAGAGCCTACATTTCCCGTTACAGTCTGGCAGCGACCGTGTGCTTGCGGCGATGCATCGAGGGTACCGAGGTGCACGCTTTGCCGAAAAGCTTGCCCAAGCAAGGGAGATCATACCTGACCTTGCTGTGACCACGGATATCATTGTTGGTTTTCCTGGTGAGACTGATGAGGATTTCGAGGCTACGCTAGAGTTGGTAGCTCGGTGTGAGTTTGATTCCGCCTTCACGTTTATCTATTCGCCGCGTCCTGGCACCGAGGCCGGTGCCTGGACGGATCGTTTCGTCGACCCGGAGGTAATCGCTCAACGATTCGCGCAGCTCAAGCTCGTGACAGAACGCAGTGCCTCGGCTAAACATCGGGATCGTGTCGGTCGTATCGAGGAGATCCTCATCGACGGTCCTTCGAAACGGGATGCTTCGGTCGCCTCGGGGCGGACACGGCAAAACAAGTTGGTCCATTTGGCTGGGGTTGATGGCGAACGCAATCGGGGATGCTACGTGCAGGCCCGTATTGTCGATGCTGGTGCCCATTTCCTCCATGGTGAGATCCTTGAAGCGTACCGCTGAGTAGTGCGCCTTCCTCGGTGGTCACGTTCTTACGACGGGTCTAGGTTGGCGCAGGCGTGATCACCAAGGTGACAGGAGCTCGTCGAGTTCCCTGCGTTCCGATCTGGGTTTGTTGGGTGACGAGGGTCGTTCCGATCGTTGTACCTGCCTAGCCTCTTCGAACGTGCTCGCAAGGGGTGCATAGCCCAAGCGCAGTGCTCCCCAATGGAGTCCTGCTACGTAGATAGGCGCGGAGGCATCCTTCATTAAGAGGAAGTTGCCTCCTCCCATGTCTCTCCGGTAGGTTTGGAGGAGAAACTCGTCACGACTGCGCGCAGCGTGGATCCCTGTCGGGTCGGTGAAGAAGCGATGATTGCGGCAGTGGGCGGCGTTCCAAACGGGGTCCCCGGGCGTGGGAGGGAGTGAGTACTTGAGGTTATGGGTTGAGAGGTAACCGTTGCGATCGACGACAGCCGCAAAGACGACTGTTGGTGAGTAGTCGAGGAAGGCTTCAAGGAGATCTTGTACACTACGATCGACGAATGCAGTGAAACGAGTGAGGTGTTGTTGGGGATTGGTGCCCGGAACCTCCTCGTACTCCTCGTCAAAGAGTGTCTCGATGCTCACTTCACCTGCGGCAAGCGCACGCTCCATCCGTTCCTCGATGATGTGAGCACAGCGCACCACCTCCATCACCAAGGGGGTATCGCTTGTTGCCACTCCAACCTTTGCGCTGAGTTGAACGAGCGAGTTCGTCCTCTGCATCAGGTGTTCAAGGCTCGCCGTCGCGGCGTTGAGGTCGTTTTCGGAGTGCTCAACGCCATCGAAGAGCGAGAGTAGCGAGTTCGAAAAGAGGCCGACCTTCTCATTGATCGTCCTTGAGAAGGTCGCGATCGCCTCAACCCGATGATCGAGGACCTGACCCTCCTCTTGAGAGCGTTTGATGGATGTGGCGACGATGTCGATCGCATTGCGTGCACGTTCGGCCCCGCGGCGCGCACCCTTTGTCGTACCTCCCAACTCATTGACCGATTCGATCAGTGGATCAAGCGTGCTCGAGATCGACGCAGCTGCATCGATCGCTTGGTCCGCTAAGTCTCGTATCGCGTTGGCGATGACGGTGAAACCAGTCGCACCAGTGCCTGCGCGTGCGGCCTCGATGTGAGCATTGAGGGCTAACACGTGGGTTTGCTGAGCGATGGAGTCGAGGTGGTGGGCGATACGGCCGACATCTTCCATCTCCTGCTGGAGCGTCTCAAGTTGGGTACTAGTACTGGCTACCCATTGGATCATGTAGTTGACCTCTGAGAGCGACGCTGCCATCTCGTTGCTCGATTGTTCAAGCTCGAGGTTCATTTTCTGGGTAGCATCGGCAGCGGCCTCGGCATCATCAGCAAGCGAACGGTTGCCATCACGCAGATCGCGGGCGGCCAAGGTCAGTTCTTTGAACAAGTCGACCTGGGTGGTGATGTTGGTGGCGATTGACTCCACCTTGGTGGCTGCCTCGACGACGAGGAGACCGGTTTCTCCGATCTCGTCGGCCATCTGCTCGATCGTGGCTGCCTGCGCCGTCGTGATCTCTTTGACCTCGGGCGAGGCGGGGCGCGAAGAGGAATGCCTGTGTCTACTACGAACCATCCGTCTCCTCCTCAAACCAGCTCTCGTTAGCTGGTTTCGTCACGACCAGGGCATCGCTTAAGGTTTTGTCGTCTGGACCGGCACCGTTGGTCGCTAGCGAGTACCCTTAGTTGTTTGTCTGGCTTGCGCCTGCTTGTCGCATTAGCGTGGCCATGAATCCCGTTGGCGCTATTGAGGCGAGAAGGGTGGCCCAGCATCGGACACGCAATGTCGTCTACGCAGTCCTCTGGCGGTACTTGATCGTTGCGATCGTGACACTTTCCTCCAGCAACTGCACGAGCCCACGCGATGCGCGATGGGGGCGTGATCTTGCAGGAGTGATCTAAGGAGTAGGCACTTGGGTGCCGCGGTGCGTACCTTCCTGTGCTTCGTGAGATCGACTAGCCTCGGTAACGTGGAGCACATTCCTAGAGGGTGGAGCGTTGAAGGGGCGAAGCTTGTTCGTCGCATTGAACTTGATGACTACTGGAAAGTCGTCGTCGCGAGCTTGGCGGTCTCGTTGTTGGCGATCTGGCGTGATCATCATCCGACGCTCATCGTGGAGTTTCGAAGTCTTGTGGTCGAACTCTTCAGTCACGATGTCGGTGCGGTCACCGACCGCGACCTTGAGCTGGCGCGTTTGATCAACGGAGTGATTCCGCCGCTCCTAATGGACCAGGACGGGCAAGTCGGCTAACGAGCCCGTGGGGCCACTGTGGACTGCTCGATTCTGATCCTGCCCATTCTGATCCTGCCCATTCTGATCCTGCCCATTCTGATCCTGCCAGTGCAGCCTACGCTCCAAGGCGGGCAAGTCCGTGGTGTGGAGGTCGTGTGAATACGTCCGAGACGAATACGTATGCCAGTGCCGCGAGATCTTGCGCCCGCCTAGTTGACGCGTAGCTCTAAGAAGGGTGCATCCAGGAGCCAGGTGGGATCTGGTGTCCTTCCAAGACCTATCCCCCTGGGACACTCGATGCTCCCGTCGTCGGAGAGAACAAAGGGCTTGGTGATGTCACGCACAAAATAGTGATCGCTGGCGGCGAGGTCGCCAACACGGTCGAAGGCAGGGTGTGACGCGAGGGCGAGATTGTGGGCCCGACCGATGCCGGTCTCGAGCATGCCACCGATTCTGAGGTGCAATCCCTCGTGTTGACAGCGGTCGATGATCTTGAGTGACTCCACGTATCCACCGACGCGGCTCGGTTTGAGATTGATCGTAGGCGCCATCCCAAGTCGTAGTGCGGTGATGATGTCGTCGACACCGCTGATCGTTTCATCAAGTCCGATCGGGGTGGTCAGTCGCTTGGCGAGCTCCGCATGACCGACAAAATCCCGCTCCGAGAGCGGTTGCTCGATGAGCGCGACCCCGGTGGTGTCGATGCGGTCGAGTTGGGTTTCACCCGTGCCCGCATAGCTCCCGTTGGCATCGAGAACTAACTGCTCCATGCGGAAGGAGGTCGTCGCCAGTTCGAGGATGGCCGAATCGGCATTGGGTGCGACTTTGGCTTTGAAGAAGCGGTACCCTTGTTGCCGGAGATCGGTGAGTTCTCCAACGAGAGCCTCGATGTCGGTGCTGAGCGATAGTGTGACGCCGGCGGGTACGCGAGTGCCGTCGGTCGGAATGCCGAGGAGTTCGGAGAGGCTCATACCCTCATACCGTGCCCAGAGATCGAAGAAGGCCATCTCGACACTTGCCCGAGCCATCTGATTGCCTTTGACCGATGTCATCCTGGCGGCGATCTCAAAGGGTGAGGAGAACTTGCTAGCCAGAAGGGGAACCAAGTGGTGTTCGATGATCTCAAGGCAGGTGGTGACCGTCTCTGGCCAGTAGCTTGGATCATTTTGCGCACTGATCTCAGACCAGCCACTCATGCCTTCATCGGAGAGCAGTTCAAGCAGGTAGGTACGCTTCGCTTGTTGGATGCCCTCGGCTGACCTGAAGGGAGCCACCAGGTCGAGAGTAACTGGGTAGAGGCGGAGGCGTGCCAGCCGGATCACGTTAGGTCAGGATACCGTTGATACTCCGGGAAGTTGCCATAGAGGCGGGACTCAGGTGGCCCCTCGGTGACAGCCTGCACCAGATACTCACCTCCGACAAAGGCACCCTTCCACGAGGCTCCCCGTCCTCCAAAGGGCTCCTCTTTATCCCCTCGAGACTTGGGTTGATTGATGCCCACCTTGAAGGCATTGACCTCCGCGGCGAGAGTTCCCGCCAGTTCGAGGTCGTCACTGGCAATCGATGAGACGAGGGCGCCGTTGGATACGTTCATCTTGGCGAGGAGTTCAGCGGTCGTGTCGACGATGACCAAGGTATCAACTGGTCCAAATGGCTCGGCATGGTAAAGAGGTGATGAGCGTGGAGGATCAAGAATAGCGACGGGAGCCACGTAGGCGCTCAAGTCTTGGCCTTCGATGAAGCGCCCTGGATCAAGCTTGCCACGATAGATGGGCACGCCTCCACGATCGATCGCATCATCGATGTTAGCCCGTAGGTCGGCCGCCTTGGCGGCGTTGATCACGGGCCCAAAGTCCACATCGGGAATCGGGTCGTTGGGATCGGCGACCGCGAGTGGGTGGCCGACGGTAAGTGAGGAGACGACGGGGATATACATCGCGAGGAAGTCGTCAAAGAGCTGTCGCTGGATGACGTAGCGAGGATAGGCGGTGCATCGTTGCTTGGCGTACTCAAAGCCCTTTTTGATCATTGGGGCGAGTACATCCCACTGGGAGAAGTTCCAGATTCCCCAGGCGTTGAGTCCTTCCTGCTCAAGCATGTGGCGCTTGTCGGTCCGAACCAGGTCAGAGGCGATCTTGCCACCAGTATCTCGCCCACCGACGAAGGCGAGTGCGCCGATCTCGGGTGAGCGTACCAGCACAGAAGAGAGCTTACCGCCTAGGCCACTGACGAGAGTAACAGGCAGACCCTCCTCGATGGCGAAGGACATGGCAAGCGTGAGTGCTACGACGCCGCCATCGGTTGGTGCCTTTGCGATGACGGCATTGCCCGAGAGCATCTGGACATAGAGGGCGTGTGCGAGTACTGACAAAGGGTAGTTCCATGAGGCAATGTTGGAGACTGGGCCAGGTAGCGGGCCACGTCCGTCAAGCATGCGGTCGATCTCAGCGAGATACCACTCGACGCCTGAGGTAGTCCGATCGACCGAGACCAGTGCTTGACGATAGGGTTTTCCGATCTCCCAGGTGAGGAGGAGTGCGAGGAGCTCGCGATGTTGGACGATCTTGGCGATGGCGCGTTCTGTCCGGGCCTTGCGCTCGGCTAGTGGAACCTTGATCCACTGGAAGTGCTCGGCGACGCAGCTATCGAGAGCGGCGGCCGCCTGATGGGTCTCGAGGAGAAGGGGGCCGTGAATGCGTGTCTGGTCGATGGGGGTGGTGGCAGGGTGAACCTCACCTTCCTCCCTCCATTGACCACCCCAATAGTTTGCTACCCCTGATTTCGTAAAGGCCTGTGGGGCGATCGCAGCTGCCTGCGCGTAGAGTTCTTCCCAACTTGTTCCGGGCTTGAGTTGCATAGATTCCTTCCAGGGCCAGCGATCTCAATAGTCTCTCCCCTTGGTGTCAATGCACCTTGGTATCAACACACCTTGGTATCAATGCACCATTGCAGCGGATGGGATGCACGGATTGAGCTACGGGATCGGGTCTTCGTCGTTGCCTCCATCCTAGTGGCTAGGCTGGACGGGGTAGGTGCATGATCGATTGGGCTGGTGAGGGAGGACGAACGCGAAAGTTAACGGGTGTGGCGGTCGTAGGGCCGACGGCGTCGGGCAAGACCGAGTTTGCCCATACGCTTGCCCATAGACGGCGTGATCTTGTGCCGATCGCTGTGGATGCGCTGACGGTCTATGAGGCTCTACCCATCACCACGGCGATGCCGGAACCGACGGCCATCGCGGAACTCGGCTATCGATGTGTAGCGCATGTGCCTGTTGATAAGGAGTACTCGCTCGGTCAGTTCCTTCAGGACCTTGATCGTGAACTGTGTCGACTCAGCGAAGCGGGCCAACGACCCCTGTTTGTGGGAGGAACGGCACTCTGGATCCGCGCGGTAGTGAATGGTTTCACCCCGCCCAAAGGGGCCCCTGGCCTGCGGGGTTGGTTGGAGACTCGTCTACGTGACGACGCTGACGACCAATCTGCCTATCATCTTCTCGCCCAACTCGACCCACGAGCTGGGGAGTTGGTCGACCCCCGTAATCGTCGGCGTCTCCTGCGAGCGCTCGAGGTAGCGCTCGCCAGCGGCGGAGCTGAGTCGGTAGCTGGTGACCGGTTGGGTGTCGACGGTCCTCAACGCTACCCACAGATTGGACTCGCGCTTGAACCAGAGGTGCTTGCCTGCCGAATCTCGCTGCGCATCGAGCAACAGATCGCCCGTGGATGGGTTGATGAGATAGCACGGGTGCTCGCCATGGACCCATCACGAACAGCGCGTGTCGCGATCGGTGTCACCGAGCTCGGCGACTACCTCGCAGGCAAGTCCTCCCTTGATGAGGCGATTGAGCTCATCGCGCGACGAACCCGCCGCCTTGTCAAGCGTCAGTTGAGTTGGCTCCGACGAGATCCTCGGATCGTGTGGGTCTCTAGCATCGACGAAGGATTAGACCAGGCTGATCGGCTTCTCGACCAGATAGTGAGCGGACATTGGAACCCAGACGCAATCGATGGCACTCGAAGGGTTGCTGGGCTGTTCGAAGAGGGCCCAGTCGAAGAGGGTCCTGCAGAAGAGGGATTGGCCGAAGAGAGTCGGATCGAGAATGGTTTGGGGGAGATCGATCCAGCTTGTGCCGCCCCAACGGCAGGAGAGCCATACGGTGGCCGCAATGTGCAGCGAGTGGAGCCGGCGCGCGCTCAGGATAACAGCATTGGGGAGGGGGAAACACTCCGAGGGGTGTTCCGGCCACAGATTGTAGAGAGGAGAGATGGCGAGTTGCAAGTAGTGAAATATACAGGAGCAGGTAATGACTTTCTGATTGGGGAGATGCCGAGTCAGCTCCCTGATAGCGTCATGATCTCGGCGTTGCTCGATCGAAGCCATGGGGTGGGTGCCGACGGACTGATCCTCGTTGAGGTAGCTAAAGGGGCTCAGCCAAGGATGCACCTCTATAACCAAGATGGATCGCGCGCTGAGATGAGTGGGAATGGCCTGCGCTGTCTCGGTCATTACCTTGTGGAACGACATGGATTGGGACCCGCACTCTCGATCATGACCGACGCAGGGCTTCGCCACTATCGTCTTGTCGAGCAGGGTAACTGGGCATGGCTTGGCGAGACGACCATGGGTGTGGTGGAGATGACTATCGAGCCTGACGGGAGCTTTCTTGTCGATGTTGGGAACCCTCATCGGGTGATCGTGATGGGTGGACTCGCCGAGCTCGAGGGCCTCGATATCGCCGCCGAAGGCGCCAAGTATCAGGGGCTTGCGCTTGCGACCGATGGTATCAACGTGGAGTGGATTGTGCGCAGTGAGGACGGCTGCGTGATGAGGGTTTTTGAGCGTGGTGTCGGACCGACGATGGCGTGTGGAACTGGTTCGGTGGCGGCCGCCTGGGTGGCTCGCCATCTTGGATGGATTCGAGAGCGGGCGGTCGTTGAGAACCCGGGAGGTGAGCTTGCCGTCCACTTTGGGTCGTCATCGACGAACGCACTCGCCACCGATAACGGCGACGAGCATGGTGCGCCGGCACGATTGCGCGCAGCTGCCGATCTCGACGAGCCAGCCGGTGCCGGTCAGGCCGACCCGGAGGTGTGGCTGCGGGGCCCGTCACTGCTGATCGCTGATATTACCCCGGCTCGGTGGTTGTTCTCCTCATGACTCTCATTGAACGGAGCTTTCAGGAACGCATACTACTTGTCGGGGTGGCGGCGAGTGGCCGAGAGCGGCAGATGGTCAACGACCAGCTCGACGAGCTCGCCAGTCTGGTCGACACCGCCGGAGCACTGGTGGTGCATCGAGAGATACAGGTTCGCGAACGGCCCGATCCGGCAACCTATATCGGCAAAGGTAAGGTTGACGAGTTAGCAGCGCTTTCCGAGAGCTTCGATGTCGATACGGTGGTCTTTGATGATGAGCTGACCCCTGGACAGCAGCGCAACCTTGAGAAGGTTTTAGGCCGGACAGCCATCGACCGTACCGCCGTGATTCTCGATGTTTTCGCTCAAAATGCGAGGAGTCAAGAGGGTAAGGCGCAGGTCGAGCTGGCGTTATTGCGCTACCGATTACCTCGGTTGGTAGGTCGACGAACGAACCTCTCTCAGCAGGTGGGGCGTATTGGCACACGGGGTCCTGGTGAGACAAAGCTCGAGGAAGATCGTCGACGTATCCAGGAGCGCATCGGTCAGCTGCGTCGTGAGTTAGCGGCACTTGAACGACAGCGGCGGCTGCAACGCAAGTCGCGGCTCTACGGTCGTAACTTACAGGTGGCGTTGGTTGGCTACACCAACGTGGGCAAGTCATCCCTACTCAACGCGCTCACCGGTGCCGATGTCGTGGTCGAAGATCGTCTTTTTGCGACGCTCGACCCTCGGACCAGACGTTTGAAGCTTCCAGGGGGAGAGACGATCCTCCTCGCCGATACCGTTGGATTCATTCGCAAGCTCCCGCACCAGTTAATCGAAGCCTTCCGATCAACCCTCGATGCGGTGGCAGAGGCTGACCTTCTGATCCATGTCGTTGATGCATCAAGTGCGCACGCACTGGACCAGATGCGTGAGGTGCGGGCGACCTTGGCCGAGATCGGAGCTAACCAGGTACCCGAACTGGTGGTGTTGAACAAGATCGACCTCGGGTATGCCACGAGCGATCTGCCAGCTGGATTTCCCATCTCGGTCGCGTCTGGAGAGGGCATTGCCGAACTGCTCGGGGTGATTGGAGACCGTCTGCGGGCGCTGAACCGGGTCGAGATCTTTCGCGTCCCCTTTGATCGGGGTGACATTCTTGCAGAGATCCATCGAGAGGCTGAGGTGCTTTCGGAGGAGAGTCTCGATGGCTATGTCGAGCTGAAGGTGCGAGCTGATGATGCAGCACGTGCACTCCTGCACCGTCATATTGATGGTGCCGATGGTGGTGCCAGTGATGGTGCCATTGACGGCCTTCGGAAAGAGGCTGCCAACGATTCGGACGGCCAATGGTGAGATTCAATGAGGTCTTGGAGAGACATTTGTGTGTGGTGACGGTTAAGGTGGGGCCGTGAAGGAGTTTGCAACAACTGGGAGTCCGACAGTCGCGATGCTACGCGAGATCGCCTACGAGAGTGGGCTTGAGGTGGTCGACGCTGCCGTTGGTTCACCCGTCGATCCTCCGCCGGCGGTCGTTCCGCGACTGCTCGCTTCTTCAGGAACCGAGCGACACTATCCGCGATCTGATGGGTCGACTGCATTCAAAGAGGCGGTCTTGGGCTGGCTGACCAGTGAAGTCGGCGTGGATCTCGACGCCCATCAAGTGGGCGCTACGATCGGATCGAAGGAATTTATCTCCTCCTTGCCGCTGCTCCTCGCCAGGGGGCGCCCAGATCGTGACGTCGTACTGATCCCACCGATCGCCTATCCGAGTTATGCGGTGGGTGCCAAGTGGGCGGGACTCGAGGCCTACCGTGTGCCGGCGAAGACGGACGGAACGCTGGATCTCGATGCGATTCCGGAGGAGGTCGCAAGACGGGCATTGCTGCTCTGGGTCAATTCGCCAAACAATCCGACCGGGATGATCGAGAGTCTTGCCCCGGTGGCGCGCTTTGGAGAGCGACATGGTGTGATCATCGCCTCCGACGAGTGTTATCACGATTTCGGTTGGACTCGCGAACCTGAGTCGTTGCTCGGATTCGGCTCTTCGGGACACCTCGCGCTCTATTCGTTGTCAAAGCGTTCAAATCTTGCTGGGCTTCGCATCGGTATGTACGCTGGTGATGGCGATCTCGTCCAGGAGATCGCCTTTGCGAGACGCGAACTTGGATTCATGCCTCCAGGTCCGGTACAGGCGGTCGCGGCTGGAGTCCTGGGTGATCGAGAGCATGTCGTGGAGCAGCGTCGTCGGTACGCAGAACGGCTTCGTTTGCTCTCTGGCTGGCTGGAAAACCTGCTTGGTGTTCCGGTGCGGCTTCCCGAAGGCGGGATCTATCTTTGGGTACGCGCGCCTGAGGAGTTCAATCAAGATGGAGCAACACTCGGTGTGATGCTGGCCAGAAAGTTTGGATTGGTCACGGCGCCGGGTGCCGACTATGGTGATGCTCGTTTTCTACGCGTCTCCATGACGATATCTACCAAACAGATGGAGACATTAGCGTCGCGGCTCGGGTGACCCGGGTAGGTTAGACCGGTATGGTTGTTTCTGCTGAGATCGAGACGCTCTATGAGCGGCGTAACTCTCTGTCACCCGATGACGTGCATGCCAGGCGACAGGTGTTTGAAGTACTTACCGAACTCGACCAAGGCAGGTTACGTGTTGCAGAGTTCGACGAGTCCACTGGGACGGTCATCGTTCACGAGTGGCTGAAGAAGGCGATCCTGCTCTCCTTCCGCCTGCGTGGACTATCGACGCATACGGTTGGCCCTTTTGAGTTTGTGGATCGACTGCCGCTGAAGCGCGATTACGCCAAAGCAGGTGTGCGTGTCGTCCCCGGGGCTTCGGCGCGCTTTGGATCCTACCTCGGCCCAGGGGTCACCCTCATGCCGAGCTATGTCAATATCGGTGCTTGGGTTGGAGCTGAGACGATGGTAGACACATGGGCTACTGTCGGCTCCTGTGCCCAGATTGGCGAACGTGTCCACTTATCAGGGGGGGTCGGCATCGGTGGCGTGCTTGAACCCCCTCAAGCGATACCGGTCATTGTCGGTGATGATGCCTTTGTGGGCTCTCGTGCCATGGTGGTGGAGGGTGCGCGCGTGGGGGAGGGTGCCGTGATTGGCGCTGGGACAATCGTAACTCCTACGATCCCGATTTTTGATCTCGCCACCGGCCAGGAGCTTGAACGGGGAGTGATTCCCCCGTGGTCGGTTGCGGTGACAGGGACGAGACTGCGTGAGAGTGCGGGAGCGACCTTCGGCATGAGCTGCATTCTGATCATTTCTCGGCTTGACCCCGGGCGGCGTCACGAGAAGACAGAACTCAACGCGATTCTGCGAGATCACGGTGCGGGTCTGTGAGTGACCTCCTGATCACGTACGCTCGAGACCTGCTGGCAATCCCCTCGGTCTCGGGGGAGGAGAAGGCGATCGCCGATTACGTGGCGGCGCAGCTGAGTAGTAAGGCAAACTGGCGACTGGATCGGGTCGGTGACACGATCATCGCTCATCGCGATGGGAGGGTCGGGGCGAGGATCCTTCTCTGTGGACATCTCGACACTGTCCCTGGCGATCCGCGGATTGATGAGGACGACGAGGCGTTCTACGGCCTGGGTTCCTGTGATATGAAGGGTGGTTTGGCGGTGATGCTAGCCCTTGCTGATCAGGAGTATGCCGGCGCGCTGACGCTGGTGTTTTACCCCTGCGAGGAGGTGGCCTTCGACCAGAACGGTCTGCACTCCCTCGGTCCCTCCTGGGAGGCGATGGTGGCTGATCACGATCTTGCCGTCTTGCTGGAGCCCACCGATGGAGTCGTGGAACTTGGATGCCAAGGCACTCTGAGAATGCGTTTTGAGCTGATGGGTGCGCGTGCACACACCTCTCGACCGTGGATGGGTCAGAACGCGATTGACCGTCTGGGAGTGGTTCTGGACCGGGCACAGGAGTTTGAACGACGGAGTCCTGTCCTTGCCGGAGTGAGCTTCCAAGAGTCATTATCACCAGTACGTGTGGAGAGTTTCGTCGCCAACAACGTGGTGCCCGATGAGGCAAAAGTATGGTTCAACTACCGTTTTGCGCCGGATCTCACCACTGCCGAGGCCCAGGCACGACTCCTCGCGTGGTTCAAGCCGGTGCTCGGTGAGAACGATATCGTTATCCTTGAGGATGGCGCGGACGGAGCCAGGCCCGTATCTAGTGGCTTTGAGGGGCTGATCGATGCTGCTGGCCAGCCCAAAGCGAAACTTGGTTGGACAGATGTGAGTTTTCTCGCATCCCTCGGCCTTCCTTCGGTGAACTATGGACCAGGGGAACCGCTCCTGGCGCACAGTGGACATGAACGATTGGCCAAGTCAGCGTTAGCGTCGACGTTGGAGACGCTAACTGGATGGATCTTGAGCCAAGCAGGCTAAACCAATCAGGCCCGGCTGATCAGGGAGAGCCGACGTAGCGTGCAGCGGTATGGTCTTGGTGCCGGTGTCGCTGATGATCTGCCCCTGGGATTAGAGGGTACGCCAGATGGCGATCACCTTTCCTTGGACTCGCCCTCGGTTGGTGATCTCCGTTGGGATCTGTAGGTTTGGGTCCCGCCGATTGCGAGCCTCTAGCAACACGCGATTGCCCACCTTGCGCAACACCTTGATCGTCCCGAATTGATCATCGATTGTCGCGATCACGATCTCACCGTCGTGGGCGTCGGCTTGCTGGTGTACGATCGCGTAATCACCGTCAAAGATCCCGATGTCGACCATGGAATCACCGCGGACCCGTAGGGCAAAGTGATCACCGCTCCCGATCATCGATGCTGGGACCGCAAGCGTCTCGGTGGTCGTTGCCTCGGCTACTACCGAGTAACCCGCGCCGACATCAGCCAGGAGCGGTAGCTCGATGGCTCGAGGCGGTTCGTTGGCAAGCGAGATCGCCCGCGAGCGGGTAGGGTCGCGATGAATCAGACCATCGGATTCAAGTCGCCGGAGATGATGCTGTACGGAGGCAGGGGATGAGAGTCCAACATGAACGCCGATCTCTCGAATCGAGGGTGGGTAGCCACGCTGGTCGAGGGTTTCTTTCAGGAAATTTACGATTTCGGTTCTCACATCGTTGTTGGTTCTTGGCACGGCGAGACCCCTTTCGTTGTCACTAGTATAGCAGAGGTTCTCGTACATATGTTTACCACCAGCCGTACTATCACGTTGGCGGTTATGCTAGGCATCGTAGCCCCAGTAAAGGAAACCGAATTAGGTGCGATGCCCCTATTGCAATGCAGATGACACGCGAGTCATTGAGTCTCGTGTGGTGGAAGATGGTGAGGCGATTCGTCGTCGCCGTGAATGTGGTAGCTGTGCACGACGATTCACGACCTTTGAACGTTATGCCGGCGCGAAGACCATGGTGGTCAAACGTACTGGCGAACACGAGGAGTTCGATCGCGAGAAGATTGTTCGCGGCATGCTAGCCGCATTGAAGAATCGACCGGTGGCCCCTGCGGAGGTCGATCGGATCGTCGTCGACCTCGAGGAACAACTTCGATCCCTCGCCGAGGTCACCTCCACGGAGATTGGTCTGCGGATACTAGAGCAACTGCGTACGTTAGACGAGGTCGGCTACCTCCGCTTTGCTAGCGTGTACAAGAACTTCGATGGGGTCGATGATTTTCGGCGCGAGGTTTTGGAAATTGATGATCGGAGTTTTACGTTGCGAAAGAAAGAGGATGAAGGAGGACGCGAGTGAATCGAGTCAAAAGTACGGAAATAACGATTCACGCTCCGGCAGAGGAGATTTTTGACTATCTCGCTCGACCAGCGAATCATGTCTCGGTCGATGGGTCAGATACGGTCCGCCAAGCCCTCGTTGGGCCGGAGCGACTCTATCCCGGCGCGAAGTTTCGTATGAAGATGCATATGTTTGTGCCCTACACCATCACCAATACGGTCGTGACCTTTGCAGAGAATTCGGAGATCGCTTGGCGCCATTCGGGGCGACATATTTGGCGGTATCAGCTACGGGAGCTTGGTGATGGTTCTACAAAGGTGACAGAGTCCTTTGAGTGGGATAAGGCTCCTTTGCGCTTGGTCTATGAACTTACCGGCGTCCCTAGCCGCAACCTCACCGCCATGGTCAATACGTTGGCCAACCTGAAGAAGCACTTTGAGGTCGATGTCCAAAAGTGATCTGAGGGGCCTTCTGGGTGCTCACGCGTTGGGTTGGCCCCGGAGCGCTTACTTCTCGCTGTTACCTACCGGCATGCTGTAACCCTGCGTTCCAGTGGGGTTGGTTGCTTTGGTGACGCGGAGCTGAGGTGGTGATGTCGGCAACAAAGGATCAGTTGGATCCCAATTTGCGCAGGGGGCTGTGAGCGAATAGCTCGCGCGTCCGTTTTAGTCCCTCGAGGCCAGGCCGTTGACCCGTTAGCCTCAGCGTGCTAGCCCTTGGTAGAGCGTGACGATGCGATCGGCGAGAGCGTCAAAAAGACCCGATCCTGCGGCAACGGTAAGCCCATCATCGCCAATCCCCGGCAGATCGGTTGCGAATCTGGCTCCTGCCTCGGTGGCGACGAGCGACGCAGCTGCATAGTCCCAAACCTTTAGCCCTGTCTCGAAGTACCCATCGACTCTACCTGCACCTGTCCAGCAGATGTCGATGGCTGCAGCTCCAAAGCGCCGAATGTCGCGTATCTCGTCGATGACATCGTGTAGGATCTGCGCCTGGAGTTTGCGAGTTGCGGCGCTGTAGCCAAAGCCAGTGCCACAAAGCGCCTTGGCTAATTCGGTCTCTTGACTCGCCTGCAGGGGTATGCCGTTGCAGGTGGCTCCCTGGCCCCGGACGGCTTGAAAGAGTTCGTTGTGACCGACATCAAAGACGAGTCCGACCTCAACCTGGCCATTGACCTCCGCCGCGATGGAGATTGCATAGGAGGGGATCGAGTAGCTGTAGTTGACGGTTCCATCGATCGGGTCGACAATCCAACGGGTGGTGCCAGCCGCATGATCGGTGGTGCCGTACTCCTCGCCGATAAAGGTATCGTTGGGACGTTGCTCGGCGATGGTGTCACGGATGGCTCGTTCGAGGGCTCGATCGGCCGCGGTGACGGGATCGGTGTTAGAGGATTTGGTATCAATGACCTGACGGGATTGCTGTGGCAGGGATGCGCGAGCCTTGGCAAGGGCATCGAGGGCAGTGGGCAAGAGTTCGTGGTTCACCCCTCCAAGTTAGTGTGTAGGTCACCTTGGTAGGGACCGGAGGCCCTAAAGTGAGAGAGATGGAAGTGATCGACCTCCGCTCTGATACCGTTACCAAGCCTTCGACGGCGATGCGAGCGTTCATGATGGAGGCTGAGGTGGGTGATGACGGCTATGGGGAGGATCCAAGCGTTGCCGCACTGGAGCGTCGGGTCGCTGAACTGACTGGCTTTGAAGCTGGCCTCTTTGTCGCCTCCGGCACCATGGGCAACCAGGTCGCGCTGCGCACGCTGGTCCAACCGGGTGATCCCGTCATCGTAGCAGCTCGTGCGCACCTCTTGCAGTTTGAGGCGGGGGCCTCAGCCAAGAATGCGAGTATTCAGTTGCTCACGGTGGACGATGGAATGGGGTATCCTGACCCATCACAGGTCGCTGATCTTGTACGCCAGTATCGTCGTCTACAGAATCCGATCCGTCTCATTGCCATCGAGAACACCCATATGCCAAGTGGTGGAACGCCGATCGATGGGGATGCACTAACGATGCTCTTTGCAGCCGCTGACGGCACCCCGGTGTACATCGATGGCGCACGTCTGTGGAATGCAGCGGTTGCTCTCGATGTCACACCAGCGCTTCTCTGTCAGGGATCCGTTGCGGTGAGTACCTGCCTGTCAAAGGGGTTGGCAGCTCCGATGGGCTCGGTTCTGTCCGGTTCGGCTGCGCTCATCAGCCGTGCTCGAGTGGAGCGTGCGCGACTCGGCGGACGCCTTCGTCAAGCGGGTATCATGGCGGCCGGCGGCCTCTACGCGCTCGACCACCACATGACCCGCCTCGAGGAGGACCACCGACGCGCCCAGCGTCTAGCCTCGCTGATCAGCACTCAATTGCCAGCCACGACTGCCGATGTTCAATCCGTGCCCACCAATATCGTACTTGTGAAGGTCAAGGATCCGACCCAGAGCCAACAGCGCCTGGCCGGCCAAGGCGTCCTCTGTAACGTTCTACCCGCTGGTGACCTACGCCTTGTCACCCATCGCGATCTCGATGATCGTGCGATTGAGCTCGCCGCCAGTCGCATCGTTGCGAGTCTGTAGCTGCTAGATCCGCAATGCACACCTATACAAAAATTCCCCACACGGCGCTGGCTATCTTTGCCCATCCTGACGATGCAGAGATCGCCTGTGGCGGCACCCTTGCTCGATGGGCTGCGGAGCGTTGTCATGTTATCCTTGCGGTGGCGACCCAAGGGGACAAAGGCGGTGATGGCGGTGATCCTGGTCGACTCTCGGAGGAACGCACGCGCGAACTGCTCGAAGCAGGAAGACTGCTTGGGGTTAACGATGTCATTCAACTCGCCTATTTGGACGGAGAGCTTGAGAACTCGTTGGAACTGCGCCGTCGGTTGGTGACGCTCATCAGAAGTTTCCGCCCGGAAGTGGTGCTCACCGGAGATCCGACTGCAGTTTTCTTTGGGGATCTCTACTACAACCATCGAGATCATCGGCAACTCGGTTGGGCGGTGCTCGATGCGGTGTTTCCGGCGGCCCGCCAGCGCGCTTACTTCCCTGAGGCTGGGGATCCGGTCGAGGAGCTCGAGGTGCTATTGGCAGCCTCGCTGGAGCCTAACACATCGGTCTCGATCGATGGACTGGTGGAGAAGAAGGTTGCAGCCATGAGGGCGCATCGAGCGCAGTTGGCGAGATATCAGGATGCGCTTGATCGCGTGGTGGCGGAGCGAGCGCGGCAGGCGGCGCGCCAAGCTGGCGTTTCCGGGGAGGCGGAGTTATTTCGCATGGTTCGGGGAGGTGCTTGAATGCTCGAAATCCGAGGTCCCGGCCATCATGAACGGAGTCAGCTCGCTGCCCTTGTGGCACGGGTTCTGTCGGCGCAAGGGCGCGAGGTGTGGGTACGCATGGATCTTCGGCCTCGTCTCGCTGCTGATATCGCTGGTGTCCTCGACGAGGGGGCGTCACGAGTATTGCTCGTTGGCGAGGGGATGTATGGCATCGCATCCCGGGAGGACTTCGTCAACGAAGTACCTAGAGAGGCGGTGCTGATCGAGCTCCGCGCTACTGGAGATCTCCTCGGCCTTTATGACCCTCTTGGAGAGCTATCCACCGTAGAGATGGATGCGCTCCGACGCCAGGGAGTACTGGTCGATGGAGTTTCCTGAAGGATCGGCAAGATGATGGACGGACAGATAATGGAATTCTGGTGAAGCGGTGATGGTTTTAGAGTTCGTGACAGTCCAAACGACTACAATTAAAAGCGCTACTTCGTACGAAGGTTGGATGTTAGGAGAGGAGGAGTCATGCCGCTAAATGAGGACGAGCAGCGGATTCTCCAGGAGATTGAGAAGACCTTCTACGAGAACGACCCGGAGTTCGCTGACCGGGTTCGCTCGGAGACGGTCTACAAACACTCGGGCAGAAACCTGAAATGGGCGACGCTCGGTTTTGTCGTCGGCCTTGCCTTTACCATCCTTACGTTCACGATATCTGTTGTCCTTGGTGCTGTTGGCTTTCTCGTGATGTTGGGGTCGGCGGTCTACTTCGAGCGTAACCTTCGAAGGGTTGGCAGGGCCTCGCTGCAAGATCTCTCGTCGCGCCAGTTCAAGCAGGGTGGATTCAAGTCCATGGGCAAGAAGCTTCGGGGTGAGGATCAATAGATTGCTGCCGCACCATCGCGACCGAGGACCGCTGTGGTATGAGTCGGCGATTCTGGGTGCATAGGGATGGATCTTTCCCTCTCTGAGGTTGCTGAGGAGTTTCGTCTTCAGTTTCGATCCTTCCTCGCCGAGGAACTTCCCGCGGGATTCGCTGGTGTTGGCGCACTCGCCATTGACTCTGTTCCCGATTTTGTGAACTGGTGGAGGCTTCGCCTTTACGAGGGAGGCTTTCTCGCCGTATCGTGGCCGAAAGAGTACGGTGGTCGTGGACTGACGGTAGAGAGCGAGATTGTCATCGCTCAAGAGAGCGCCGCCGTTGGGGTTCCGACTGGCGGGCCTAATGACCACTTTGGCATCCAGATGTTAGGCAATACCCTGCTCGTTCATGGTTCTGAGGAACAGCGGAGACACTTTCTACCCCGGATTATCGATGGCAGTTACCGGTTTGCACAGGGGTATTCGGAGCCCAACGCTGGGTCAGATCTTGCTGCACTTACCCTGCGTGGGCGTGTGGACGGGGATGAGGTAATCCTTGATGGTCAAAAGATCTGGACCTCAGAGGCACACTTGGCGAACTGGATGTTTGTACTGGCTCGAACCGACCCGGAGGCACCAAAGCACCGCGGTATCTCCTTTGTGCTGGTACCGCTCGAGGTTGATGGCGGCGCGGGAGATCTCCGGAACTCGGTAGGGTACCAAGCCAATGGGGTCGAGGTCCGCCCGATCCGGATGATCTCCGGTAAGTCTGAGTTCAACGAGGTGTTCTTTACTGGGTCGCGCGCAAAGCTCGATCATGTGGTTGGTGGCCTGCATCAGGGCTGGGCCGTCGCCATGACGCTGCTGGGGTTCGAACGGGGTGAGGCCGCAGCAACCCTGCCGATTCGATTCCAATTCGAGCTTGATCGTCTAGGCGAGCTACTTGCGGCTCGTGGTGCGTTCGACGATGCGGATCTCTTGGATCGGTTTGTCCTTTGCCAGACCCGACTCTTCGCACTTCGGAGCATGGGTTACGGGTGGCTCTCAAATGTCCTCGCCGGAACTGAGCAAGGGGCACAATCCTCTGTCTTTAAGCTCTTTTGGTCCGAATACCATCAACTCGTGACCGAGCTCGCGGTCGATGCGCTGGGTGGTGAGGCGCTCGTGCCCACAGGGCGCCCAAGCTCCTCCGCCTTTCGGACTGATGATGTGGGTGCTCCGAACTCCACACGGTCATGGGATGAAGTCTTCCTCCATGCGAGAGCAGGCACGATCTATGCGGGGACCTCTGAGATCCAGCGCTCAATCATCGGAGAGCGTCTGCTCGGTCTCCCACGGGAGCCACGGGGATGATTCTTGAGGCGTTTCGCCAGCTTTGGGCCTTGACGCTGGGTTCACGTGGTCGTCCGTGGTCGGTGAAGCGGCAGCTTCTTTGGTTGAAATTTCGGATGGAGACCTACGCTGGCCACGGAGGATCCATGGACTACAGCGAGGTGCTGCGTTTTCTTCGCTGGTCTGCAAGGGAGCGTGCTAGTTGGAGGCGGTTAGACTAGCGCTATGGAGAGTAGATTCCATGCGTGATAATCGGTCGGGTGCCGATAGCCGCTTAGTTGGGGAGTTCTTCCCTCACAAGCTGTGTCAGCGTCGCGTTGATGGTCGCCATGTCGCCTACGGCATCTCTTTCGAGCCCAAGACCCCTGCCCTGCGGGGATACGCTTTTGAGTATCGCTGTTGTGGTGATGGGACGAGGCTGGTCAGGTAACGCCATGGCAGGGGTCCTCGTTCTGAATGCGAGCTACGAGGCTCTCTGTGTTGTTTCGACCCATCGGGCTATTGGCCTGGTTGTTGTTGGCAAGGCCGATGTGGAGCTAGGTACCTCCACGCTTTTGCACTCGGCTCGCATGGTGATCCCCGAGCCGTCGGTGATCCGGCTTCGCTACTTTGTGCGTGTTCCCCATCTGCGAAGAGTCGCACCCACGAAACGAGCTATCTTCGCTCGTGATCAATATCGGTGCCAGTATTGCGGGGCACCAGCCGAGAACGTCGATCACGTGATTCCTCGTAGCCGTGGTGGACCACACCGGTGGGATAACGTGGTTGCTTCATGCCGGTCCTGCAACTCGCGGAAACGTGATCGCCTGTTGTCTGAGACAAACTTCGTGCTGCACCGACCGCCACAGGTTCCGCGTGGCCGCACCTCGGCCATCATACTCCTCGGCCTCGTTCGAGACGAGTGGATTCCCTATCTCGACTACGAATTTGCCGCAGCCGAGCGCCCGTTCCAGGAGCTCAGCGGTTAGCGGTTACGCGAGCTGAGAGAACGCCATTGGCTTGGACGGTGTCTGGGGGAGGTGTTGGGTGCATTGACGGTCCACGCTAACGAATCTACAACCGATGTCTCCAGCGTCGCCTACGAGCGGGATGGTTTGAGGTCCGTGGTGGCGAGTGCGCGAATGGTTGTCGTATCCTTGCTCGCAAAGATTGGGGTAATCGAGTAGCGGGTGATTGTGGGCTTGGCATGGTGACCGATGATGACGAGGCCATCGGTATTCGGGAGTCGGAGTCCGTACGGTGTCGTCGCCGGGGAAATTAGCACCCGGTCGGGGGCGCTTGGCGTTGCCGTGAGCGTGACCGGAGTCAGGCCGAATTGTGGCCCGAGATGCGTCACGACGATGTCACTCAAGCTAGGTGTTACGAGCGTTGGGTAACCCGCCAATGTACATGCGATACCCCTTCGAGGCGTGATGGTAAGAATCGCAAAGGAGGCATGTTGGCTAGTGGCTTGGACGACGGTTGTCTCGGCGACGGCCACCTGTCCAGTACGACACTCGTTGCGTTGATTGACGAGCCGCTCGTGGCTGCCGAGTGTCTGTCCGAGTATGAGTCCAACGAGGATGAACAGAACTGCCAAGACGACGGGGATCGTGAATGCGCGACGATAGGGGGGGCGATAGGCCGTCATATGACTCCTCATTGGACCGAAGGCGAACTCGGTTCGCTCAACAGGATTATCCCCTTCGCCACGACGCATCTCCTAAGTGTCGAAGTCCTAAGTGTCGAAGTGGCGGAGGGGTGACTTTTGTTGCCGGTGTTGCGACCATTGCCGACTCTGTATCTCGTGTTGGTCGTACCTCGTGCTGGTCGCCCAAGGAACGAGGGGACGGTCTAGGCCTCCGGTGCGGCCTGGCCTTCACCAGCTGCCGAACCACTATCAGCGGCCGGCTTGATCTGGTCCTCCTGCGCATGAATAGCAGTGACAAGACGCTCGGTCTCGGATTTCTGCACTTCTGGGGTGATCTCTTCGTTCACACCACGGTAAGTGATGGTACCGAGTTCGCGATACAATGCATCGAGTTGACGTTTCACTTGGAGCTGATCGAGCTTCACCTGACCTTTTTGGGCAGCATCGGTCGCGGTTTGGCTAAGCGTTTGTGCTTGCTCCTTGACCTTGTCGAATAGTCCCATTGTCTTCCTCCTCATGCGTGTAGGATCTCTCCAGTGTAGCGACATCTAGCCTAGCGTGTCGGTTGCATTGCCGGCGGAGCCGGATAGTACGGATGCGTTGCATCCACTCAGTGTCGATAGCCCATTGGATCCAATGGGGCATTGTTGAGCGTACGGTCCGTGGGACTAGAGACGATGGTGCCAATAGCAAATGGCTGTGCGAGGCGTGCCTTGGCATACTCGCCATAGACGAGATGTGGATCAGGAGCCGTAAAGAGCAACTCAAAGTCCTCACCTCCGCCAAGAGCATCGGCGATACCCGCGCCTGGGGCGATTGGCACCGTGTGCAAGTGGAAGCCAACACCGGAGGCGTTGGCAAGTCGGTGAAGATCGAGGGCCAATCCATCCGAGATGTCGATGGCGGCGTTTGCTCCAGCTCGAGCAGCGGCAAAGCCCTCCTCCACGCGTGCACTAGGATCTAGGAGTGCACTCCGGGTGCGATCATCGACTTGGCCAGCTTGTGAGAGGCGTGAGAGGGCGACCGATGCCAGGCCAAGGGGTCTAGTGACAAAAATCGTGTCCCCTGGTTGCGCGCCTCCACGGCGCAGCGGTGGTAAGAGTTGGGACCCGATGGCGGTGACTGAGACCACCACGTAGTCGGATCTTGTGAGGTCGCCTCCGATGAGTTTGGCACCGTAGCTTTGTGCCCGACTCTCGATCCCGAGGAGGAGTGCCTCGACATCGAAGTTTTTGGGTGCAGCGATCGTTGAGAGGATCCAGAGTGGCGCAGCAGCCATCGCCGCAAGATCAGAGATATTGACTGTCACCGCTTTGGCCCCAATCTGGGCCGGAGTCCAATAGGCGAGATCGAAGTGGATTCCTTGGACCAATGCATCGGCACAGAGGGCGAGCGAGGTGCCTTGAGCTGGCATAACGGCCGCATCATCACCGAGAACTTCCTGGGTCGGATCCCACTTGGCTCGTTGGGTAATACCCTCGATGAGAGCGAGTTCATCCCACTCTTGACCCGTCACCGTACTCCGATCATTGATTGAAAACTTGTTCTGGCCGCAATAAGTTTGGCATAATCAATCTACTGTGTTGAGCACGCTATAAAGTTGGTGCATCGTTTGCCTTGCCCGTCTGGATGACTCGGTCAGGTATAGCGAGGGAGGAGTGAGGAACTGATGGAGTTTACGAATCCAAAGGTAGTGAACTGGCTCGATGATTGGATCGCATTGATGCAACCCGAACGCAGCCTAGTGTTGAACGCAGATCCCGAGACGAAAGAGATGCTCGTCTCCACACTGGTAGAGCTTGGCACCATTGAGCCGCTTAACCCGCGGCTGCGACCTGGGAGTTATCTGGCTCGTTCAGATCCCCGGGATGTGGCTCGTCTTGAGAGCCGAACCCTCATCTGCGCAGAACGCGAAGAGGACGCTGGTCCGACCAACAACTGGCGTGCGCCGGCCGAGATGAAAGAGATGATGCGCACCCTCTACGCGGGAGCGATGCGAGGGCGAACGATGTATATCATCCCATTCTCCATGGGTGAGGTAGGCTCACCCTTCACGCTCTATGGGATTGAGATTACCGATTCTGCCTATGTTGCCCTTTCAATGATGACGATGGCCACCGTTGATGATCGGGTCTTGGCTGCGATCGATGCCGCCGGCACATTTGTCCCTGCGGTGCACTCGGTTGGTTATCCACTGGTTGGACGCAGCGATGTTGCCTGGCCGTGCAACCCCGAGGACACCTACATTGCCCATTTCCCCGAGACCCGAGAGATTTGGTCGTATGGCTCGGGCTATGGCGGCAACGCTCTGCTCGGGAAAAAGTGTCTTGCGCTGCGGATCGCCTCTGTGGCGGCGCGTGATGAGGGGTGGCTGGCCGAACACATGCTGATTCTTAAGCTGACCTCGCCAAGGAATGAGGTCTATTATGTGACCGGAGCCTTTCCTAGTGCGTGCGGGAAGACCAATCTCGCGATGCTGGTGCCGACTCGACCTGGGTGGCGAGCCGAGACGGTGGGCGACGATATCGCTTGGTTGCGACGGGGTGAGGATGGACGACTTTGGGCGATCAACCCTGAGATGGGGTTCTTTGGCGTTGCTCCGGGCACGTCGACCAAGACCAATCCGGTCGCAATGGAGACGGTGGCAAAGAATACCATCTTCACCAACTGCGCTCTCACCGCAGATGGTGATGTCTGGTGGGAAGGAATGACCAAGGAGCCTCCTGAGGGGCTGATCGATTGGCAGGGCAAGCCCTATACCGGCGAGGGTCCCGCAGCCCATCCGAACGCGCGTTTCACGGTCTCCATCCACGAAGCACCCAACCTCGCGAGTGAGCGTGATGGGGTGCCGATATCGGCGATGCTCTTTGGAGGACGGCGCTCCAGCTTGGTCCCACTCGTGACCGAGGCGCGTACCTGGGAACATGGGGTGTTCTTGGGTTCGATTATGGCCTCCGAGACGACGGCGGCAGCTGAAGGTGCCATCGGTAGGGTGCGGCGCGATCCATTTGCCATGTTGCCGTTCTGTGGTTATCACATGGGTGACTATTTTGCGCATTGGCTCAGCATGGCCGAGACGGATGCGCAAGCGTTGCCAACGATCTATCTCGTGAACTGGTTCCGTCGCGATGCTGATGGGGGCTTTGTCTGGCCGGGCTATGGAGACAATGTTCGTGTTCTGGCCTGGATCATCGATCGTCTCGAGGGGCGAGTTGCGGGTGTCGATACCCCGTTGGGCACGATCCCTTCGGAGGGAGACCTCAATGTCGAAGGGTTGGAGCTCGGACCAGAAGGCTACGATCAGCTTTTTGCGATGAACACGAAAGAACTGGTGACAGAGGTAGAGCTGATCCAGGAGCACTACGCCCGCTTTGGGGATCACTTGCCTAAAGAACTCGCCATCCAACTGGAGGAGTTCGATCAAGCCGTCAAAGCTCGGTCGAAGGGGTAGGCCGGCGCGTATCAGCTGGAGCGACGATAGAGGCAAGCGTTCGTGAGGGTGCTGATGGCAGGTGCCGGTGGCCAAGTGCCGATGGCCAAGTGCCGGTGCCAAGTGATGGCGACAAAAAAGTTGGTATAGGCCGTTCTGGTCCGTGCAACAGGCCGCTTGTGTCCGATAGGTGCACCGCATCGTTGACCAGAGAACGATGATGGTGAGGGCGAACCGATGTTGCCAATCGGGAGGAGTCTTGACCGTATGGCATTTGGAGGTGCTGCGCCCAGTCGCTACCCTCGCGCTTAGACAAGTTCAGCTGGTAGACCGGTGGGCACTGCGCCGCGGAACTCGATCAGTTAGGCTCCGGAGAGGCAGCAGGTTTGGTGGCATAGGAGTTCGGCGCCGGGGATCTTGTCATTTGGGTCATCTCCGTTGAGCCAAGCCATCACCAGCTGGGTCACCATCTCGATGAATGCTGGCGTGGTGCCAACGGTTGGTAGCCGATCAAAGCTGAGGCCATAGCGAGTTGCCCCATCGCGAGCAAGGATGTCGAGGTCATAGAGCACCTCTTGGTGATCGCTGATGAATCCAATGGGGACAACGATGATCTGGCGAAGGTTTGGGTTGTTGGTGTAGGCATCATCGATGGCATCTCCGATATCGGGGACCAGCCAGGGAGTCCGAGGGTTGCCGGACCTACTCTGGTAGGCGAGTTCGATGGTGATCTCGTCTGGGAGCAGAGATTCGAGATGGTGACAGACGTTGATCAGCTGCTGTTGGTACTCGCATGTCTGTGCCATTGCGGTCGGAATCGAGTGGGCGGTCGCAAAGATCTTAGTCACTCCAGGCTCGGCCAGCGGGTGAGTGGCTAGGTAGTCAGCGAGGATTGAGATCTCGCCAGCAAGGAAGAGCGGGTGTTGAGAGAAAGGTTTGATGGTGTGGGTTTGAAATTGAATCTCACACCCCTCGAGATCTTCGCGATACTGGCGGCAGCCTGAGTACGAGCTGTAGGCCGAGGTTGGAATGATGAGCGCTTCATTGACACCGTCGTGCGCCATCTGTTCGATGGTATCAGCGAGGTAGGGATGCCAGTTACGGTTGCCAAAGTAGATAGGGAGATCCACTGCGCGTTCGCTAAGCGATGTGCCGAGGCGTCGTATTAACTCACGGTTCAGCGCATTGAGAGGACTTGCACCACCGGTGTCGAGGTACTGTTGGGCTACGACACGCAAGCGATCTTCTGGTACGCCACGTCCACGAGTGACGTTTTCCAGAAAGGGCCAGATGTCATCAGCTGCTTCGGGTGATCCGAAGGATTGCCAGAGAATGGCGCGCTTGGCTTCGGCCATCGTCGGGTTAGGGCTTTACCAATCTGTTTGTCCGGATGCAGGAGGTGCAGACGTTCCTTCGTCGAGAGGTTCCATTCTCAAGCACACGGATGCGCTGGATGTTCGGATTGAAACGACGCTTGTTGCGCTTGTGAGAGTGCGACAGACTCATTCCAAAGCCGGGCTTCTTGCCACAAATTTCGCACACGCTTGCCACGATGGGGCTCCCTTCGGAAACGGTTTTAAACAACTGGACTCAAGAGTCGACCCTCTAGGCTATCATGCCCTGAGTGGAGTCAGGGCAGTTTCGGCGTTCCAATCAGGTTGCAGAGGGTTTGCGCGCGGCGCGTGTTGGTTTGCAACGGCACTACGCCGCTGTTGACCGGTTGAATGTGTTCCCAGTCCCTGACGGTGATACCGGTTCGAATATGCTCGCTACGCTGGCCGCTGGCGTCAAGGCCCTCGATGAATTAGGCGGCGAGCTGGGCACCGACTGGTATCGCGTGGTTGCCAAGGCGAGCCTGCTTGGCGCTCGCGGAAACTCGGGTGTGATTCTCTCGCAGATTCTTCAGGCGATGCTGCGGGGGTTGTCGAGTGATAATCCCCTGGTGGAGGCCTGGCACACCGCACTGGTCGAAGGTTCTGAGGCTGCCACCAATGCAGTCTTGAATCCGAAGGCGGGCACCATTTTAAGCGTCATCGCTGCCGGCGCAGCGACGTCGACTGAGTCGATCAGTGAGAGTCTGGTACGCATGCGAGAAGCGCTGATGAAGACCCCCGAACAGCTGGAGGTGCTCAAGCGTGCTGGGGTTGTCGACTCTGGCGGCGCGGGGTTGATCGTGGTTCTTGAGGCGTTCGCCGATGCGCTCGGTATCGAGGTCGCCGACGCGGGAGTGTATCCCTGGCTTGAACACGCCGGTGATCTCACCGACCCCGTTCTGCCTGACCTCTCGTCGGTTGAACTCGACAGTGCTGGAGAATCTGCGATGCGCTTTGAAGTGATGTTCTCGCTTGAGTCCAGCGATCAGCGGGTTGCGGCCATGAAGACGGTTTGGTCAGGGATCGGTGACTCAATCGTGGTGGTCGGTGCCGAGGGCGTGTACCGGTGTCACGTGCACACCAACGAGATCGGTCCTGCGATCGAGGCAGGCATCCAGGCGGGTAAGGTCTCCGACATCGGCGTCACCGACCTCGTCCATCAAGTTGATGAACTCACGTGGGTGCGCGAGGGGCTTGCGTCACCGGCCGCTACGCAGCTGGACCAACGCACGGCCGTGGTTGCGGTGGCGGCCGGTGCTGGCGTAGCGAGACTCTTTAAGTCGTTCGGTGTCCAGTCGGTGGTGATGGGTGGGCAGGGCAGAAACCCGTCCATCAAGGAGCTCTTGGATTCGGTGCAATCAGCGAACTCCGACTCGGTGTTGCTGCTCCCCAACAACTCCAACATCCAGGCGGCTGCGCAGTCAGTGGTTTCGTTGGTCGATAAAGAGGTCTTGATCATCCCTACCGTGAATGTGCTCGAGGGTTTCGCAGCATTGATGGCCTTTGATCCTGAGTCGGAGAGTGCCGTCAATCTCGAACGTATGACCCAAGCTGCGCGCCGAGTCTCTTGGGGAGAGGTCACGACCGCGGTGAGGGCTGGAACGTACGAACATGGGACCTTCGCGGTGGGCTCCTTTATCGGCCTGAGTGCGGATGGAATTGTCGCCGCCGCCGATGACCTTGGGCAGGTCGTGTTAGCGTTGATCGCGTCGCTGGTGCATGAAGGGTCCGAGATCGTCACCTTACTGATCGGGGAGGGTGTGGACCCTGGGCTTGCAACCACGATCGCGAGGAGCGTAGAGGAGATCTATCGCGAACTGACAGTGGAGGTACTCCATGGCGATCAACCTCTGTACCCGTTTTTGATTGGCGTCGAGTGACGCGGGAATATTGCTGAGCCTTCGTTGCGACCGTGAGCCACGGGTCTGTGGCAGCAACGTTTCGTAGCGGCCACGGCGGGGCCAAGAGTCTGGCGGGGCCAAGAGCGTGGCGGGATAGATCCAGGGTCAGGCAAGGTGGAGCTCATGACGTTAGCGTACGCTTCAGTTCCTAGCGTGTTGTGGTATGGCGCGGATGTGTCAACCGAAGCGTGGAGGTTGGCCGTGGCGTGCGGTCGTCCCTCCTAGTTGCGCGACGTTGCCCGCTCTTGGGATGGCGCCCGTACTAGCCTGTGATCAACGTCAGAAGTGGAGGTTCAGTCCCTCGTGAGTGCGGTAGTTCGGCTAGACGAGTTGACTCGGCTGAGCGTGCAGGAACTCTCGGGCATCGGCCCTAGTCGTGCTCGCGCCTTGGAGGCGCTTGGGGTCGAGAGCGTCTACGATCTCGTCACCTACTTTCCGCGTCGGTATATCGATCGTTCGCGCCAGGTCGCGATTGGTGAGGCAGTCCCTGGTGAACAGGTGCTTCTAGTCGGGCGCATTATGGACGCCCGTCGGATTCCTACACGAGGTGGTCGTGTGCTGGTGGAGGCGCAGTTGGTGGATACGTCGGGCAAAGTCACCCTCACCTTCTTTGGCCAACCCTACCGGGCGAAGCAGCTTGCATCGATCGACGGTGAGGTCGCGGTATTCGGGCGAGTTGAGCTGTTTCGGCGTCGTCGACAGATGACAAACCCGCTGGTTGATCCGATCGGGGATAAGACCGGTGCGATTGTTGGGCTGTATTCGCTCCGAGAGGCCTCCGGCCTGACCTCGGCCGATATCGCCCGCGCCATAGCACAGGTATTCTCGACCTATTCAGAGTTTGTGGATGTGCTCCCCCCTTCGTTGCGTGGCTATCTCGGTATGTATGACGTCTATCAAGCCTTTTGGCAGCTGCACTTTCCCGCCAACGAGGCTGCCCGACAAGCAGCACGCCGACGCGTGGCTTTTGACGAACTCTTTCTGCTGCAGCTCAAGTTAGCGCAGATGCGTGCGGAGCGTGAAGCGGCTGCGGTTGCGACAGTGCATGATGCGCATCCATTGGTGCCGGGCGAGGCTCGTCTCGTCGAGGAGTTCCTCGCCGGTCTTCCCTACGAGCTCACCGTGGGCCAGTTGAGCGCCATTGGGGAGATTGCCAAGGACATGAGCTCTGATCGGGCGATGCATCGCCTGTTGCAGGGAGATGTGGGGTCAGGAAAGACGCTGGTCTCGGTGGTGGCGATGCTCTTTGCGGTCCAGAGTGGCCACCAGTCGGTGCTCGTTGCACCGACTGAGGTACTCGCTGAGCAACACTACCGGTCGATCACGTCGCTGATCGCCGAGACCAAGACTCCTGATGCCTCGACCGGTCGCCTCTTTGCGGGGATCCCTCGGCCAGTCTCGATTGACTTGTTGACCGGATCCACGCCAGCTGCTCGTCGCCGCAAACTTCTTGGTCAACTTCGTGATGGCAGTCTTGATATCGTGATCGGCACGCATGCTCTTTTCAACGATGAGCTCCAGTTCGCTTCGTTGGGGCTTGTGGTTGTTGATGAACAACATCGTTTCGGCGTCGAGCAGCGTTCAGCATTGACTGATCGGGTAACCGCTCAACAGGGTAGCTCACCCGACACCTTGGTGATGACGGCGACACCAATTCCTCGTACCGCCGCCATGACCGTCTACGGTGACTTGGATGTCTCCATCATCGAAGGGCTGCCTCCGGGGCGCCGTCCGATCGAGACACGGTGGGCGCGATCGCCGCTTGAGGTGGCTGAGACCTTCGCACTCCTACGACAACAGGTGGATCTCGGTCACCAGGGGTACGTTGTGTGCCCAGTGGTTGATGAGAGTACCAAGCTGCAGGTCAGAGCCGTAACTGATGAATTTGAACGCCTCCAAGAGGCGGAACTCGCGGGCCTACGGCTGGGGTTGATCCATGGCAAGATGCCCTCCAAGGCCAAGGAGGAGGTGATGACCGCCTTCCGGGGTCGAGAGATCGATGTGTTGGTGGCGACAACGGTGATCGAGGTGGGCGTCGATATCCCGAATGCTACGGTCATGATCATCGAGGATGCGGATCGGTTTGGGATAGCCCAACTTCACCAGCTCCGGGGCCGCGTGGGACGCGGAGCCGAGCAGTCTTTCTGTTGTCTCTTGTCGGAGGCCGATAGTGAGGTGGCACGAGCAAGGATTGGTGCGTTGGTGGCAAGCGAGGATGGTTTCGCCCTTGCGGAGGTCGATCTTGCGTTACGGGGAGAGGGAACGGTGTTGGGTGGGCGACAGGCTGGCCGGACCGATCTGAAGGTTGCCTCGCTAAGCCAGGATCGGGAGCTGGTGCTCGAGGCGCGCCAGCATGCCCGTGCGATCATCGCCGAGGATCGAACACTTGAACGACACCCACGCCTGCGCGCGATGATGCAGGCGCTTTTTGGAGAGGACGAGGCTGATTTTCTGCTCAGGAGCTAGATGGCCCACCGTCTTTGAGCATCCGAATGTACCCCTAGATATCGTGTCACTTCGGCCAGAGCGTTTGGGTCTGGCGAGGTGTGTTTGAACTAGTAGTATAATTATGTGGCGATTTGTGGAATGTTTATGGCGAACCGTACTATACTGATAGTATGAAACTTTCGGAATACGCCGCTAAGAATGGGATCAAGTACAGAGCGGCCTGGAATAGATTTAAAGCCGGCAAGT